>RPQV01000390.1 GCA_003818595.1 Calditrichota bacterium | reverse complement strand
TGATTTTTCATCATTTTCAATTTTTTGTTTGGAATTCATGGTGACAGTGTAGTTTGTAGGTAGAAGTGCATCGGTCAATGCGGACGCATCATCAGGGCAGTTTGATGAGAACTGCCCCTCTCTTTTTCGCCGATGATGTTATGCGTCTACTTGGAGGCGGCTTTAATCTCGTTACCCCTGCTGATTTCGCCGTTATCGATTCGTATATTGAAACCGCATTCAGGGTTGGTGCACGCCCATGCTTTGTAACGAATGGAGCTCCCCTCTCGTCCATAATCCGAGAGAGGTACCAGCACTCCAACTTTGCATTTGAGGCAGTGGGGATAAGAATTTTCCATATACAGTCCTTATAAATGGAGGATGGAAGTGTAAATTCACACTTTATTTAATTAGGAAATATTCAAAATGTTAACGTTAAAGTCAATGATTTTTTAGGCAATTAAATCAACCACACCATCAAAGAACAGATCAAGCATATCAGCAATCCGACGAGGGAGCTGACGACAACGGAGGGAAGATCCTCGTCGTGCCAGTTGATCAGAATCCGAGGGATGAATGCTGCGGCGGCGAGAATGATCCAAAATCCTCCCATGATCAGGCCGAAAGTTGCGGTGAACCGTTCAAAATATCCGGGAAATCGTTTGATGAGCTGAGGATAGTGAACGGGTGAAGGATACTTTTTCACTTCATTGCACCAGTACTTTTGCGCATAGTAGATCACCGGAACTCCTGCAAAGGTTGCCGTAAAAATGGCAGTCAATTGGATGATGAACTCTTTATCGGCAAACCGGCCGGTTTGCGCATATTCTGCCGGATTTATATATTGCGACAACCATAATGCCGCGAGCCACACTGAAAAGAGGTGTAGCAGTTGATCAATGAGAAATTGAAACAGATTATCTCTGGCCGTTTTTTCGGAAAAAGAAATCTTTGTTTTGTCAAAGAGTGAGTGCACCAGGGCTAAGAAGGCGACGGCAAACCAAGTATGCACCAGATGCAGATAGGGCGATAAGACCAGAACATTCATCAACGAACAAATAGCGACATGGGGCAGCACACCCCACCTGTACTTGGTTTTCAAGCGATAAATGGCGTCTGTCTGCAGGGGGAAATCACCTACAACATGTGAAAGCAACAGCGTCCAG
Source organism: Calditrichota bacterium (assembly GCA_003818595.1). Taxonomy (GTDB): domain Bacteria; phylum Zhuqueibacterota; class Zhuqueibacteria; order Residuimicrobiales; family Krinioviventaceae; genus Fontimicrobium. Next base: position 3,300 of record RPQV01000390.1, on the reverse strand, counting down.
AACAACATGGTCTCTCGCCCGTTAAAGAAAGCGCTGCGTTATTCTCGTACAACCCAGAGTTTGACTTTAGCTTCAACTTCACTATGAAGCTTAACGGGAATATCAAACACGCCTAATGCTTTGATCGGTTCATCAAGAATGATTTTTTTCCGGTCGATTTCAAATCCTTTTTCCGCCAGCAGTTCGGCGATATTTTGATTGGTGACAGCTCCGAAAACACGATCTTCTTCACCGACCTGGACCGCGGCAGTAATCGATAATTTGTTCAATTGTTCGGCAAGGAGTTGCGCAGCGCTGATCTCTTTTTCCTGTCGACGCTGCAAGACGGCTTTTTCGTTGTCATACACCTTCATGTTCGACGTGGAAGCCTCCACAGCGAAACCCTGAGGAATCAGATAATTTCGGGCGAATCCACGTTTCGTCTGCACGATTTCGCCGGCTTTGCCGAGCTTTTCGACATCTTTTTTTAAAATAACCTTCATCAGTATTTTTCCTATCTAACGTTATTTTGCCATATCTGAAATGTAGGGGATGAGCGCCAGCTCTCTGGCGACTTTGATCGCGCTGACGAGTTGTCTCTGATGTTTGGCGCATGTGCCCGACGTTCGACGGGGGATGATCTTGCCCTGTTCGCTGGTAAAACGCGCCAGACGCTTATCATCTTTATAATCTATGTAGGACACGCTTTCTTCACAAAAGCGGCAAATTCTTTTTTTCTTGAGCATAATGATCCTCTTTGTTTACATCTTTAAATTCTGATAACCAAAATCAAACTCGGTGGGTTCAATTTGCTGAAATTGTGTTTGCGGCGACTCTTTTGAGGCGGGGAGTTCACCCTTTTCTTCATCATCGATTGATGTCATCTCCTCGATGTCTTTTGGTGCTCCCTGCTCCAGGAACTGAATTCTGCGCGCTCGGATTTCGACGACGCTTTTCGTTGAACCGTCGTCTGTTTTCCATGAGCGGCTCTGCAGTTCACCATCCACCAATATGGAGCTTCCGCTTTTCAAGGTCGTCATACACACTTCAGCCAGTTTGTGCCAGGCGACGACGCCGACATGGCAGACGTTTTCGCGCCAAATTCCTGAATTGTCGCGGTACTTTCTGTTCGAAGCGATATAAAAATTGGCAACTTGAATGCCGCTCGTCGTCTTCCGGAGCGATGGTTCAGCCGTAACATTTCCGGCAATCAATACATTATTGATGTCGGGCATTTTTAAATCTGGCATTCTGCGACTCCTGCCGGCCCCAAAAAAGGTCGGCGTTGTTGTATTCAGCACTCAGGGTTACTTTTCAGGTTCTTCTGCCGGTTTTTCCGCATTCAATTCTTCCACTTCTGCTGCAGGAACTTCAGGTACGCTTTCGACTGTCGCTTCGACCACCGGAACCGTTTCTTGAGGCTTTTCGACTGCTTCGCGACTCGGCGCCAAGCCCTTTGCTTCCAAAGCTTCAATCGCTGTTTTTGTCATCAGCAAGGTCTTGTATCGCAACAGTGATTCATTCAGCCGGTATTCTCTTTCGAGAGGCTTTATCATGGTGGGCGGACCGTCAAAGCGGATCAGAATATAATATCCGTACTGACGTTTTTTGATCTCATACGCCAAACGTTTCTTTCCCCAGCGTTCAATGCTTTCAATGTGTCCGCCATTTGCCGAGATAAAGCGTTCGTACTTGCTGATGATCGCGTCAATCTCTTCACTTTTTAACAGCGAGTCAATGACGATAATCGTTTCATATTTACGCAAAGTTACCTCCGTTTACAATTGTAAAAGGTTACTGTGAATTGTCATTCGATGGGCCCGTTGTGCGGCGGGAGTAGAAAAGGACTCAAAGAGGGAGTGAGATTTTCCAGCGAGGACGAGTGCCTGTCAGTTTTTATTGAATAGATTCATGGTCTTGTCGATACCGGCATGTATAAAACTGCCGATCGCTTCCACACATGTGTCTAAAACAGGATCGAGTATCTCTTGCTCATTTCTGGAAAAGTTGGACAGGACGAAATCGACCATATCCCTCTTTGCGAATTCAGTTCCAATACCGATGCGCAAACGAGCAAATGTCTGCTGACCGAGCTGTTGAATGATGGATTGGAGGCCGTTATGTCCTCCCGAGCTCCCCTGTTTGCGCAACCGAAGACGCCCCAAAGGAAGTTCGATTTCATCCACGACAACGAGCGTGTTTGACAGACTAATATTATAATAACGAACCATCTCCGCCACAGCGATTCCGCTGTTGTTCATGTATGTGGTCGGCTTGGCTAAGAGAACGGCTGATTCATTCCAATGAACATCGACGATTTCATAAGAACTTCGTCCCTTTCTGAAAACAGCATTCAATTTTTCTGCGATACGATTCAGAACCATAAATCCAACATTGTGCCTGGTTCTTTCATATCTTCGGCCCGGATTGCCCAAACCGATAATCAAATAGCTGTTGGAGAAAGGCGGCAAGGGAATGATTATTCTTCTGTTTCTTCTTTTGCTTTACGAGTAATCACCTCGGGTTCTGCACTGGCCGCTTCTTCAGCAGGCTCAGCAGGCTCAGCAGGCGCTTCCACTCGAGGTACGGCGACGGTTGCAATGACGGTATCGGGATCACCAAGCACGATGACTTTATCAATATGAATATCACCTAAACTCAAGCTCTCCGCCACATTTAATGCCGTCACATCAAGTTCAATAATTTCCGGAATATCCGAAGGCAGACATTCGATATCTGCTTCCCTCAACACCTGCTGCAGGGTGCCGCCGCTCACTCGAACGCCTTCAGGGGTTCCGGTGAGCGATATATGGACGCTGACCCTGATTTTTTCCGTCATTTTGATGCCCATCAGGTCGAGATGAATCGGACGGTTGGTGATGGGATCAAATTGGATTTCGCGAATGACGCATTTTTTATGATCTTTGCCGTCGAAAACGACATCGAGAAGCGCTGATTTATGGCCTCTGATGGTGCGCAACAATTGACGATCAATCATGAAAGCGACATTTTCCTTTCCGTGATGATAAAATATGCCCGGCACCTTTTCATCACGACGAATTTTTTTAACTGCCTGTGTGCCGATTCCGGCGCGAGTAACCACATTGAGTGTAATTTCCGACATTATACTATCTCCATTTATTGCCTTTTAAAACGCGAATTAATGCATCGGTCCGCTTTTCTGAGGGAAAAGATCAGAAATGGACTTTTCATTATGTATTCTAGAGATTGCATCCGCAAATAAAGAAGCCAAGCTGAGAAACTCCATTTTGTCAGTACGGTGTTCCTGGGGGACATGAATGGAATCTGTAAAATAGATTT
>RPQV01000389.1 GCA_003818595.1 Calditrichota bacterium | reverse complement strand
GATCCTTATTTGGCAGCGGCTGAACGTCTGAATGTCTTGCCGACGGAATGCGTGGCGATTGAAAATGCTCCCCTTGGTATTCAATCGGCCAATGCGGCGGGTATGGTTTGTATCGCTGTCCAGACAACCCTGCCGGAGGAACATTTAAAGCAGGCTGACGTTATAGTAGCAACACATGCGGAACTTTTGCTCCATCTCACGGCCGGGTTTTGCTGCGGATTCCCGGTTTGATATTTACGCAGGGAGGTTTGATGAGAAAGATTTGGCTCTGGCTGCCGTTTTTATTTACAGCCTGTTCGCAACGGGAACTCCCACAGCAGCAGACTCGTGACAGTGAAATCACCATAGAAAAACACTTGATTCCTGAAGTTGTCAATCCGGGCAGAGAGTATGTCATTTCGGTGCGCGTCATCGGAGAAACCGACAGGGATTCATTGCGCCTGAATGTACTGACTGCTACCGGTGTTTCTCTCGATACCGTTTGGTTATTTGATGACGGCGGGGCCCTTCATCACGATGACGGTGATCAGGTGGCTTTCGATGGTTATTTCAGCTGCCGATTCCTTTGGAGCAGCAGTATCATCGATGAGCAGCACTTTATCTGGCGCTTTGAGACTGAAAATTTTGCGGGTCAGACAACGGCTTTTCTCGAGATTCCGATCTCTTCAAAAAGAAATTTTGCCCCGCATTTGTTGCAGGTCTCTGGACCCGATACCCTGCGCAGCGCCTTTGAAGGAGTAATCAAATTCCAAGCGATGGTTGATGATTCAAATGGTGTGGGGGATATCAATCGTGTTTTATGCACGGCACAACAAAAAGAGTCAGCCGCATTCCTTCTGGAATTAAGCCCCGAACCACAACCTGGGCTCTATTCCATCTCATTGAACTCTCAGTTCGCCATCGCCAAGAAAGGCTCCTACGATCTTTTTTTCAAGGCGTTGGACAAATCGGGTGTGGAAAGCAATGTTGTTTCGCGATCCTTTTTCATCGAAAACAAACCACCGGTGTTGAGTGAATTTTCTCATGCCGATTCAGTGCAGCGTCCGCCAACCGACAAGATCGTGGCATTTTTAATAACCGTTCGCGTAATCGATGATCAATCCATAGCAGACATTAAATCGGTCAAATTAGAGTGGAAAAAGCCGGACGGCACCTATTCTAAAAACAGTCCATTTGATTTATTTGATAATGGCCTTCCCTGGAATGACAATTTTGACGGCTGGGATGACGGGTGGCGGGGAGATGAAAAAGCCGGCGACGGCATTTATTCAATTACCGGAATATTTGATCCGCTGCAGCCATTGGGTGACTATTTGCTCACGTTTTATGCCGAGGATTTCAGCGGCAACCGCAATGACTCAATCACGCGGGTGGTGACGCTATATGATGCGGCGGAGGGAAATTGAAATGCGGATGATTTTTCTATTGCTGTTGATTTCCTCTACAATGATGGCCAGAAGCGTCGATCATTATCATTTGAATAACGGGACGCCGACGTCCGGACCGATCGGAAATAGCATCACTGATCTTCAGCGGGGAAACAACTGCCTTTGGATCGGCGCCGGCGATGGCCTCGGACGCTATGTTTTTTCTACCGATTCATTTGAGTCCTTTTTAAACGCAGACGACCTTGCCCGAGGCAGCATATCCGCCATTTTTACCGCGGGAGATACCATCTGGATCGCTGCAGCTGCTGATAGTTTTGTTTCCGCCGCCGGAGAATCTCTGCCCTATGGCACCGGCTTTTCCGTCAGCATCGACAATGGGCAAACGTGGCGCCGCTTTCCGCAGCCAGGTCCGACGCCGATCCAGAATCTGTGCTATGATATCACCGTCGTCGACAATGTGGTGTGGGGCGCGAGTTTCGGCGGGGGCTTGTTAAAGTCCCAGGACTGGGGACAATCCTGGGAGCAAACGGCGCCGGACACGCTGGTTTTTGACCCAAACGCCTACCTGAATCATCGCGCTTTTTCGCTGCTCAATGCTGACAATGTACTGTGGGTGGGAACTGCCGGTGGAATCAATAAAAGCACGGACAATGGCAAAACATGGCAGAATTTTAACGCCCGCAATCAGCAAAATCCCATCTCGGGTGATTTTGTGGTCGCATTGGCTTATCAGAAAACGGATGACAAGAAAATCATTTGGGCTGCAACATGGAAAGCCGAGGATTTAAGCGAATCATATGGTCTTTCTAAAAGCGAAAACGGTGGTTTAACGTGGAGCGTCTGCCTCAAGGATATAAAAGTTCAGAACATCGGCGTCGATGGTAATGTGGTTTATGCCGCAACCCATGAAGGACTTTATAAATCTCCGGATTTTGGTGAAAATTGGTATAAATTCACTGATATAGAGGATAAAAACAGCGGCGAGCGGCTATATACGACGGAATATTATTCCTGTTATGGGGAGAACGGTTCCATTTGGGCAGGTTCTGCAGATGGCCTGGCTTTATCTTCTGATAACGGCTATCGGTGGCAGATTTACCGTGCATTTAAATCGACCGGCAAAGCCGGTGAGCCGCGTACCTATGCCTATCCTAATCCTTTTTCTTCAAAACGGCATAATGAACTGAACGGCCAAGGACACATACGTTTGCAGTACAGCGTCAACGCTGATACATATGTTGCTGTAAAAATTTATGACTTTGCCCTCGATTGGGTGGCAACGATTTGTGAAGGCAAGTTCCGCCAAGGTCCGGGGGATTATGCTGAAGTCTGGGATGGCAAAAACCAATACCGCGACGATGCCGCGAATGGCGTCTATTTTTACAGCGTCGCCATCGAAAATGATGGTGTGTATTGGGGAAAAATATTGCTGGTCAATTGATGCCATGACAACATCCGGCGATTATCCAATGCATGAGTGATATCGAGAGCTTGGGAGATTACAGATGAAGAATCTGATTTTTTATAGTGTTTTATTCATAGCGCCATCCTTTCTCTGGGCAGACAGCGGTGCTGATGGAGGATATGCGGGTGCTTTTCTGCGGATGGGCATCGAGGCGCGTTCGAAATCACTTGGCGACGCATACACGGCTGTGGCAGAAGGCCCAACTGCCGGTATTTTCAATCCGGCTGCTCTGCCCCATTTGGGATCACGACAGGCGGTTCTTTCTTTTTCATTTTTACCTCTCGACCGTCAACTCGATTTTATCGGCATCGCCCTGCCTATTCGTCCCCAAGTCGCTAACACATCAGGTCCGCATCCGTTGAATGCCGGCATTATGATCGGTTGGGTGCACGCCGGCGTCTCCAATATCGATGGTCGTGATTCAGCGGGAAATCACACCATGAATTTGAGCAATTCTGAAAATGCTTTTTATATGGGCTTTGCCTTGAGCCCGACTCCATGGATGAGCATTGGTATTGCGGGGAAAATACTTTATCATCGAATACCCGATATTGCCGAGCAGGGTGGAGCACTGACGTCCCGCGGATTTGGCTTGGACGTGGGCATCTTTGCCAAACCCATCGACGGCTTGTCGATCGGAGCTGCGTTGCGCGATAATATGTCCAAATATAGCTGGAACACCGACAAGGTTTATGAACGGGGAACCAGCAGTACTTATAAATTCCCCAGAATTCTCCGACTCGGCGCCGCTTATTCCATCCCGCAAGATTGGCTGCTATTGGTCGCTGATATTGAAACCAGCGATGTGCAAAATCCCCGCTATCATGCAGGAATGGAATTTAGTCTCGAGGAAATCGGTTCCCTGCGATTGGGTTGGGATCATGATAAACCGACTTTTGGTTTGGGATTGAAAACAAAAATACTCGGTCATTTGACCGCCCTGAATTACGCTTTCAGTCCAACATTAGATTCCCTCTCTCCGGATCACGTGCTGACTTGGTCGTTTGACTTTTAATTTGTTTTGTTTATATTTGACTAGATTGAGAAAGATATGGTTTTTATGAAAAGAGTGACGATTCTGATTTTATGGTTTTTGGCTTCATCAGTATATGCCGGCGGAGAGACGGGATTGGCAGTGCTGAAGATCGGCGCCGGCGCACGGGCTTCAGCTATGGGCGAGGCGTTTGTCGCCCTCTCCGATGATGCATCCGGCGTGTTCTGGAACCCATCAGGATCGGTATGGATTAACAAACGGCAAGCACACTTTACCTATAATTCCTGGATTCAGGGAATTCATCATAACGTCGCCGCCTTGACTTTTCCCACGTCGATCGGTTCATTTGGCATCGGCCTTTTGCTCAATACTGTGGATGGATTTGAACGGCGCACCATCGCTTCGGAAGAGCCTTTGGGAACTTTTTCCGCCCATGATTTTTCTCTGCTGCTCAATTACTCCCGTCAACTAAACAGTTCTCTTTCTGTTGGATTAAACCTGAAATATATAAATGAAAAAATATACCTCGATAATGCCAATGGCTATATGATCGACCTCGGGGTGCGCTATGCCTCTCCGCTATCGGGTTTGTTTCTCGCTG
>RPQV01000388.1 GCA_003818595.1 Calditrichota bacterium | reverse complement strand
CTTTTTTCCTTCCCGACGCTTGTTTATTTTGAATAAATTCCGAACGTCCGATATATTTTACAGGTACATCTCCATAATATCCATCTACACTCCCATTAAATGCTGTCTTCCAATCAACCCCGCTGATTGATGTAATAATATCGATGCGCACTGGCGATACACCGAGCTGAACTACCTTATCCTCACTCTCAAAATCTGATACATCAAGCCCAATTGAACCAAACCCAAAATCCGTGAGAGCTTTGATTATTTTATTTGCATTTTCCTTGTCAGGTTTAACATAAACATCAATGTCCCCTGTGTATCTTGGAGCACCATGAAATGCTAATGCATAAGAGCCAACAATTATATATTGAACTTCATGTGCGTTGAAAAACTCGAACAACTCTTTGAAGTCTGTTTGAATTTCCATGATATTGCCTTCTCAAATGTTCAACGGCTTCTATCCTTTCGGATCTTGATTTTGAGTCCCAAAATATCAAGTTTTCTTGTATTTCATTGTGTATTGATAGATGTGTTTTTTTTACTATTTTCTTAATCATAAAATATTCCTTTTATTTGCCCAACAATAAGCTCAGTTGCTGGAACAGCATCAGGCAAAACTGATATAAAGAACAAAACCCTTCACCACGCCAAAACTCGCCTAAAAGAATCGGCTGTTCCAGTCAACTGCAGCTTATTCGTTAGGGTGTAGATGCCTCAACATTAGAATCGATATTTTACTGCGATCGCAGGATAAACCAACATACTATTAGAATATGAATAGATATTATAATAGAGCGTTATTTGTGAACCGATTGAAAAATCTTTAGTCAAATTAAACCAAATCTGAGGCTGTCCCCAGAAAACAACCTTTTTTCCTTTTAGATTTTCAGTATGTGGCTGACCAATATCCCTATTTTGTGTAAACAAAACAAAATTCCCAGAAAAGGTAAAGTCATCCTGCCAAAACATTTTTGTCCAATAAAACGAAAACTGCATATCATGGCTCGGTTCATTAAATGAATTGTACCGATAGCATAAAGATGCGCTTTGCCAATCGACTCCCCACTGAAATGGGTATTGGGCTCCTATTAAGTAGGCATTGTTTATATAATAACCGTATGCTGTTCCTTCGGCGATACCTAATCCGCCGTTATATTCTAAATGTAAAAAGATAAGCGGTTTCCAGAATTTTAATTCGCCAAATATTTGCAAATACAATTGTCCAATATTATGATGTTCTCCCAAAAAATCGGATTGAATTTTAGTGAACAGCGCACCATTCTCCAAATTTCTGAAATATTCATAAAATAGGGATGGATAATTACTTTTGTTATTTTCAGGATCGATGGAATGCCTAAGATCATATTGAAGCTGTAAGCTTTGTGAAAATACCGATTTTGATAAAATGATAATAACCAATAACAATGTGAGCATAAGCTTTCTGGCGTCGGTAAACCTGGAAATAATTTGCCATATTTTATTGCCAGTAAACATTTTATGAGTTCCTTGGATATGTACAGATTGTGCACCCTAATGTGCCGCGCAACCGCATCAATAGCACCACAAAGTCGACGCATACTGCACAGCGGTTGCGTCGGCTCCATGCGGTCGTTAGCAGAGCGCGGAGCAGTCTGTGGACATTTAGCAGGAAGATATGCACTGCCTTTTTTGCGGCAAACAAATTTTACAGGACTATTTTAATATTGCCTTTACTGACACTAAAGTCTTCTCAGCCAGCTTGATTGCATCTCGACAAACTGTTTCATCCGGATCGTAATCAGCCAATGCACTCCCAACGGGATATTTCGAAGGCAGGTAAATCGAATTGATAAAATCACAATCCTCGTCCGACAATTTGATTTCGATTTCATTGTCGAACAGAAGATATTTTATAGCAAGAATATCATGGGTTTTTTTGAACTTGATTGCCTTTTCAATGAGGATGGCTTTCAGAGATTTTTCTATGGCTTGCTGAACATTTTGAAGGCATGAATTAAAGAGTTTGCTCTGAAGTAGAATTTTTGCAGATTCTAAATTTTCTCCTGCGTAATTTAGCCAGGTTTCAGCTTCATCTCTCATAAATTGTTTCACCGGCTTCTATTTCATTTATAAAAAAGCCTTGTGCATTTGCTTTCAGAGGAATGATATCGATCGGCAATATTCTTGATATGTCCCTTATTAATTTTCGATATTTTAAAGATAAGGGCAAATATTTCTCTTTGCTGTCCTGAAAAACGGCAATGTCGATATCGTTGGGATTATTCGAATTGACAAAGGAACCGAATAATACTATTTTTTGAATTTCCTTTTCTTTTGAGAGGCATTCTCGAATTTGGCTTTTTATATTTTCTTTTTGAGTACGTGAAATGGTCATCTTGAATACCGCCTTTTTGTTTTCTTTATGTGAATGAAAGATATAAATTTTAGTACCTTATAGTCAATAATAATATATTAGCGTTTTCTGCTCTGTCGGGTAGCCGAGGGTTGTTGCCAACCCTCAGCCCCCTCAGAACCGGACTTATGACTTTCACCTCATCCGGCTCAAGCCTCTGAACAAGTCTCCCTTGCAGGGATTCCCGTAAACTTGTAAACAGTTGCTTCATGTTACTTGTCTGATATTCAGAATAACCATTGGCATGCAGAGCGCACCACCTCGTAAAACGGGCGTCATTTGCTTTCTCTGCTTTCATCTGAATATATCAGCGTTCACGCGACCAGAGACCTGCTGAACGTCTGCCTCTTTGCAGAGTCCCGAATCATCGGGATATCCCAACCATTACAGTTGGGCCTTCGCTTCTTTCAGCATCCTGTCCCGGCCCGTCATCAGCCTGCCTTGCGGTTAGCCTGCCCAAAGGGCGGCGGCGCCGGATTTCCACGTTCCGCATAATTGATCCAATGGATGACTTGGGTGCGCCCTCTACGCCGGCGATTCAACGGTTCCGTTCAGGCAGTTAGAAGACCTGCGACCTGATCACACACTGCTCACTCGGGGGAGCAGCCTTCGACCTGTTAATCTTCGTAGGTCTGTTTTAGTCACGATGCTTACAGACATTCAGATATCTTCACCATATCATCCGTCCCCAGCCCTTAACGGAGGAGGATTCTCCGAGGGGTTCTCTTGTCGCCATTTAAACCCAATTCGGTACATTATCGACGGGGCTTCGCACCGGCTGCACAGCGTGCAGCAAGCACGCCCGCCTGGGGACCGGCAGGAACATGCCGGGTATTCCAAAGAACTTGAATACACTCAATTATGCGACTTCGTGTCGCACGCTAACGATGCGGATCAGGCGCTGCTACCTGCCGTCGCCTGCATCTGGCTTGTTGGGCAGTTTCAGTGTTACGGAATCTTCCCGGACAAGTGTCTCGATCAATCCGCTGCCGTCAAATTGCAGTGGCCCACTCCAATACTGCAAGTCGTGGCCCTTGATTCCATCTTTACAGGAGCCCCACAGATCGCCCATCCAGACATATTGAATCCCCTCGGGTCCCGGAATTTCGGCAATGTGGGTCTGCTGCGCCGGGACGATGACCTTGCCATTTGTCTCTCGGTTGATATTGCCGCGCAACGTATACGGACCGAGCGGGGATTTAGCGGTATAAACACGCGCTCCGGTTCCACCCGGGCAAAAACAACAAGTGCCATCAAAAAGGGCATAGTAACTATCATTTCTTTTGAACATGGCACAGGCCTCACAGCCATCTGCAATGATTCCGCTGTTCTCCATGGTCGAACTGAGATAGTCGTCTGACAGTTTCTCGATAGAGATGCCATGTTTGTTTGCGATTGACGTATAGATCAGGTAGGCGACACCATCATCGACGAGGAGGCCAAGATCGCCCGGTTGGGCGTGTTTTACCTGCACATTGTTGTTATGGATCACGAAAGGACCGGCGGGCGAATCGGACGTCGCGACACCGTACTGACCATTCCACAGCGAGGGATACCAGTTGTACCAAAGGACATATTTCTTTGTTTTCGCACAGAATTTCACATAGGGGCGATAGTAAATCCCTTCCGGTGGATTCGTTAATATCTCCCCATGGAATCGCCACTGGGCGAGGTCTGCCGAGCTATAGCATACATATCGATTGGCCTTGGTGAAGCCATCCGTCTTTCCGTAGCGAGTCCCATAAAGATAGAATATGCCGTCAAAGAATTCGAGACATCCATCATGGACGTCCATGAAATTCCCATCAGTGTCCGAGCGAGCGACTGTGTTTGTAATGATAATGGTTTTGCTTTCAGCCAATGCCTGTTGCGACAACGAAAGGACCGGCATGAGTAAGGCAATGGCCACCCAGTATGTTCCGAACGCGATTTGTTTCATACGCTCTCCTTTCTGAAGCCGAACATAGTATTAACTTCCATAACGTCCTAAAATCCGATGTCCACATTTAGGAAAAAAGGAATATATTTAGGAAAAACCGGCGGTTTTTCCTAATATTGGGAAATAGGTTTTCCTAAATATGGACATTTCCAGTTTAT
>RPQV01000387.1 GCA_003818595.1 Calditrichota bacterium | reverse complement strand
TTATGCTCAAACAGCAAATATTTCTCCAATGGTACTGCCCAGGTAAAACCGCCGCAGTTGAACATGGTATTATTTCTGACGATGAACGTACCTCCAGGAACTTTTTCATGATGCATGAAATGCCCAATGTACCATGAATAATTGCCCAGCAGATTTCGCGCGTGATTATTCTCGATCAGCCAGTCCTGCCATTTACCCTTCGAAGAGAGGGCGACGTGCGCTCCATCAAAAATATTGTCCTGAATGATGATTCTTGTTGAATCTCCAACAGCGAAAATAAAGGCATCATCACTCGTTGTTTGATCCACGCCAGGATCGGTGAGATAGGCAAAAAACCAAATCCCTTTGATGGTAATATCACCCGAAGCATAAATATATATGTTGGGTCTATTCCCCTGGTCATCTTTTCCCGGCATCAGCACCGGAGGAGCGCTTTTATCATCAGCGCCTTTAGGTTCTGCTCCAATCACACTGAAATGCCAATCGGTGGCGATCAATGGTGCGTTTAAAAAATAAATCTTGTTCCGTTCCAAACGGTATACTCGATTGGGGTTTGCTCTTTCTCCGGCAGCTGTTGTATCACCTTGTATTGCCGCGTTTATGTAACCCTGATTCAGAGAGCTCCAGGCAACATCAACTGTATCAGGCGCCTGGGCAACTGACGGCGGCGCACTGAACAGCACAAAAATAACCAACAATAACAGACAGTTTAAATTTTTTGATAACATTTCCTGCTCCTCATTTTTTATTGTTTTGATCAACAGTGTGAATAAAAATACAAGCTTCCACCTCCTTCTCCAGGATCATGATGGTATTGAATTCGTTTTCATTCTCATTCGCTTCAGCATTCCACCTCCTTTCAGCGATGAATTGACTTTTTGCTGACCGGTTAAAATCACAACCTTATTCTTACACCAAAATCAGCCGTCATCCCATAGAAGGATTCGTTTGTGGGAAAACGATTCCCCTTGTTCAAATACACTTCGCTTGCAGAGGTAATATTTCTCATGTCGAATACCAGTTGCACTCCATACCAGGGCAAATCCTGCGTCATGGTTAATCCATACTGTAAAAAGTCATCGGAAACACCTCTGAGCTCAGGCCAAAAATCATGATAGGTATAGATGTCGGATCTGTATTGCATCGTTCCACGCACAGAGAAATCCTTGTAATCATACCCCAGAGTGAAATTCATAAGATATGTGGGCGAGTTGATGAGCCTTGCGGTATAAAATGTATCAACATAGGCGTATTGCCATTGCCAGGTTTCCGTATCCAGCCATTGATTCAGTTCTGTCAATGGATATTTTGTCTCTGCCTCGTTATAAGTAAAATTAGCACTGACAACCAATCCTTTAAGCAGCCCGGGAAGGAACCAGAAATTGGTTTGCCAGTCGACCTCTATTCCATTCACCTTGGTGGCGTACTGGTTATTTTTAGTAATCCCCATATGATAATTTCTTACATCATTCGGCAGATCATATATTGATGGGGCATATAGAATTTCTTTTGTGCTGTATATCAAATCAGTTATTTCTTTTTTGAAAAATCCTATGGTGAACAACCCTACATAATTATGATGGAATGAACAATAAAGGTCAAAGCTTTCTGCTCTCTCCGGTTTCAATTTGTAATTATTGTAGGCCACATTATTTTGAGAGATGTTATAAAAAGGTGTGAGTAAATTAAAATTAGGACGGGCTAAGGTCTGCGTATAGGCAAATCGGATATCAAACCAATCAACAGGCTTCAAACGCGCATGAACCATGGGCAGCCAATGCCTGTCGATTGTCGTCGCAGTCACCATTTCATGGGGATAGTCTATGTCAGCAGTTCTGCCTCGCGAATCACCCTGCGACGCTGTATATGTTTTCACCAACTCTTCAAATCGGACGCCGGGGATGAGCTTAAACATAGAGCCAATGTTCAAATCCGTCATAATATAACCGGCAGATAGTCTTTCTCGGCCGCTGTAATCACCAGTCGTGCTGCCAATATCACCATGATAATACGCATCAGCCGTTGTCGTATAAGGGTGCTGTCTGACAATAGCCATCACATCATTCATAAATTCGGCATCCATGACATGGGCTAACTCATATCGTCCTTCTAAAAAGTTTTCTGTATCATAAGAATCGTCAATAAAATGCGGGAAATAAAACTGGCTGTCGCCGCTGGGATAGGGAAGTCTGTCAGGGAAAGCCTCTAATAGAGCCTGCCTTATTTTCTTGGCGCCGCCGACCCACAGGTATCCGCCCCACGCTTCCCAATCTTTCTCTCGTTCAGATTGGCGAAATTTACCACCGACTTTGAGCAGTCCGCTGATCTGACGCGTCAGGGCATAATTCATTCCCAAATCAAATTGTGCGGTAATCTGACGATCGGATGATTCGCCTCTGTCATCAGTGCAGTGATTCAAAAATGTACTATTCAAATTATTTTTGGCATGAGATGGTATATCAGCCGGATAAATGAAAGGATCATTATATTCGCCAAAACCAGAGTACTCCAGGAAATTAAAACCAATATTTTGAGGATAGCCGGTCTTGGATAATGAATGAGATAATTTCCCTTCCATATTGAAAATTGAAAGTTTTTGTCGATAACTCAGTACATTCGTCATTAAATCAATCGATGACTTGTTATCGCTGAATCCATATGTGCGTACATTCCCTTGATAATTATATTGATCAGAATAACCGATGCCATGATTATTGATTTGGTTTAAAACATTTTTAAATGCGATTTTCCCCTCGGGGATGCGATAATCAACAACAAAAGTCCCACCCAGGCGTTTTGTTTCTCTTAATGTTTCACTGAGAGATAAACCAGTTGTCAGCACCTGATTCTTTTTGTCCAAAGAGGGATCCAGCAGACCGTATGACGCCCCCATGCTTTGAGATGGATGATTTCTTTTCTCATTATAAACCATCGCCAGAACACCCAGACGACCATCAAATCGGCGTGTGCTCACTTCGGCAAGCAAATTATAATCATTATAGGTTCCTTTGAGATTATTATATGTCCCTTTGGTGACGATATCAAAAGCGAATTTATTATTATCCCCTCTGGCTTCCTTTATTTTAAAATCAACATTCCCGCCGACTGCGTCCGCATCCTGATCCGCAGTGATCGCTTTCATGACTTCAATGCCATCCAATGTATAGGTCCCGATCATGCTCAAATCGGCGCTGCGATCGTCAGTGTCTGTGGGCGGTACGCGGACGCCTTCGATGGAAATGGTGTTATATTTGGGCGATAACCCTCTGATGACTAATTTCTTCCCCTCACCGCCTTCTCTTAAAACAGTGACGCCCGGTAAACGGCCGACTGATTCTGCCGCATTGGCATCCGGCATCTCCCGAATTTTATCTGAAGACACCACATTGACAATCGCTCTGGCGGAAAGCTGCTGATTGATCGCTTCCATCTGTCCTTCGGCCTGGGCGGTAACGACTACAGTCGAATCCAGATCGACAGCAGCATATTTCATTGCAAAAGTTAAATTGATCTTCTGATTTCGTTGAGTGACTTCGATCGCCAGCCGTTCCTGTCTATAACCTATATAATCCACAACAAGCGTAAATCGACCAGGCGGAACGTTGGAAATAAAAAATCCGCCTTCCAAGTCAGATGCCACTCCGATTGCCGTGCCGGCAAGATACACATTGGCGCCGGGCAGCGGCTGCTTGGTTTGGGAGTCAATAACACGGCCTGTTATTGTCGAATTAACCGCCAAAAGAACCGGCGACGACAGTAATAGAAATAAGAACAAAAAGGAAATCGTGTAACATTTTTTAGCATTTAGCATGGCTAACTCCTGTCGTGGTCGTTACTATTTGTTAAATACATCCCGCCGTTCTCTGACGAACCATTGACCATCGAACTTTATCTCCGGCGAATCATCGCTGTTCTCACTGCTATCTAGATACAGTAAATAGTATCTAAAATCAAGGTGTGAACCGTTATGTAACTGTTCAGTAACATTTTATTACTGTTCGCATTAGGGTTACGAACCCAGGGGCAAAAGGGCGTCTTATCGTTCATCATGGGAATTTGCTGCATCTGTATTGATAAATTTAATTAAGGTGTGCGACGATTTTAATGACCTCCATTTATTCCGGTCATTTATCTCTTTGTGCCTTGATGTCTGTGCGAGGTCAGTCAAGTTGTTGCAGCAAGGGGGAGTTTCATCTGAAGTGGAGAAAGACTTTTGATACAGCCCCGGAATGTTTATAGCAAATCAATACCCAACAATTCGGAACGCCGAAGGAGTGAAAAGTTTTTATTTTGTTTGACTTTGCAAAATTTTGTGGGTACCCTGGATCAAGATCACCTGACGATAATCTCATCCATAATCAGCCAGGCGCTATTGTCGGCTTTTGACGGATGCCAATCAGGAGCTGTGCTGACATTTTCAGCAAATATTTTGATAAATCTCGCTGCCGTAGCGAGTTGAGCCGTATATTCTCTCG
>RPQV01000386.1 GCA_003818595.1 Calditrichota bacterium | reverse complement strand
GTGCATCGTTGCCGGCAAAAAGCGTTGCTTTCAATCCCCGCAGCAGTAGCTCACTCCACATCCTGACGCCGCTGCTGAGAAACTGCGATTTATCGCCGTTCCAAAATTGGCAGCCATTCAATGATTTGATCTGAAAATCCTTTGCAGCCCATTTTCCCCGGCGCAGCAACCATCGCTGCAAAAAGGGTGGTTCGTGATCCGGGTGCGCCGCGATCGCCAAGGCTGTGGGTTCCAACTCTTCAATGACCTGCTGTAGACCGTGTTGTGGTTGCGTCTGAAACCATTTCTCTCCGCTGTCGCCGTAACCGGGCCAAAAATGACGATTATTATAAAGCAGCAAATGAACGTTCTTTCCCTGCGCATTGCCGACAGATAATTCTTCGCCAGGGATGATGAGCACTCGATGATTTTCACGATTCAATGCCGCTATGGTCTCCCACAGCGATTGCCATTTGGGCAACGCCGGATCATTCTTCAGATAATCATCGACGCAATCATCCAAATCGTAGGAATGATCGGTGGCGGCAATAAAGTCCAATTCCAGGGCTTCAGCCATCTGTTGGTTCATCTGCAGCGGCGCACCGAATTCCACTTGATCGTTGGAATAAACGGTATGGCAATGGGTTTCGCCGAAAAACCATCCGGATCGGCGAGGCCACGGATGGTCATCGATCAATACCGTAAACGGCTTGTGGCTGGTCAGGGCATAGTTGTCATTGACACATTGGTGACGTCGGCCTTCGACGATGTACTCCAGGACAGCGTTGACCCTCATGATGCCGGCTTGTGCCGCGTTCATGGGGATTTGAATGATCCGATGCCAGAACGATTCCTGAACGGTCTCTTCAATCTTGAATTGATGACGGTGCAGGCGACGATCTTGATCGATCATCGTCAATTCGATGGAAATGAGACGGACAGGAAATCGATGCGCATCCTTGATCATCAGCGCCAGGGGCAGAGAACGACCCTGGCGAATGCGGTAGGGGAGATCGAAAACAATCTCCGGTTGGCGTCGATAATAACGGCTGAAAATTCCGCCGATGCGATAATGGATTTCAGCGTAGAGTAAAAAGGGAATCAGCATGGCCAGCTCACTCATTTTATCGGGACAGATCATCGCGTTGATCCTTGTTGCGAGAAAAGACGAGTGGACGCCGGCAGATTGTACACATATTTGTAAAATGCATATCGCGCTTTTGCCTGAAGGCTGAGCAGCATATATTCATCCGGCTGATAGACAAAAGAGGGGTCAAAATAGCAGTTGATGTGACAGCCGCTGCAAAAAGAGAATCTGCCCTGCATTTTTTTAAATAGTCTGAAGGTTTCGCTTTCACGAAACCGTTTAATCGGATTACGGTGATGCTGTCGGGCTTGATGATCATTCATCGACGCTGAGATGCGTTGCTGCCAACCCGGCGGCGCCATGTTGATCACAGCAGGACGATGGTTCGATGATATCGCCAGCGGTATGCGACAAAAACCGCAATGAAAACAGGGCAGGATGATCTCATTTTGGGGGGAGATGACGATCGTCGAGTCGATGACGCGGCAACGGGGATGACCGGTCTGATTTCCGCCGCGACGACGCAGTCGGTGAAACGCTTTATTGACATAGACAAAGGGATGGGCGGCAAAAGCATCCACATCGCTGAGCAATGCCGGATCGATCGTGGCGCTGCCCGAGTAAGAAAACACCGGATTGACGATCAACATCATTCGCAATGAACGAGCAAACTTGACCAGTTGCGGGAGTTGATGAATATTTTTTTCGCTGATGGTGCACAGCAGATCTGCTTTTTCGCTCAATTTTTGAATAATTCTAATGCTCTCCATGACCGAGTTGTACGTTTGGCATCCGCGCATCGTATTATGCTGGTTTTCGTCGAGCGAATCAAGGGAGAAATGCAGAAAATCGATTAAACCCTTTAACGATTCCGCCAGTTGCGGATAGAGCAGGGTATTGGTGGTGATCGTCGTCTTAAAGCCCAGTCGTTTGGCCTGACGCAGCAGGAGATGCAATTGAGGATGCAGCAAGGGTTCACCGCCGGTAAAATCGACGTAACGAACGCCCAATTGGCGGGCATTTTTTAAATTGGTGAGCACATCGTCTGTGGCGGCATCGGCAGCGGGGGATGACGATTTCCAAATGCTGCAGAAACTGCATTGACAATTGCATCGTTCGGTAATGTAATAGTGCAGCAGAATCGGCGGCAAAATCACTGGTTCTCCTTCAGTCCCGTCGAAATACCACGTCTTTCCAGACGAATCTCCTGTCTACGAGAAATAGAAAAGGCAGGAAAATGGAATACAAAAAATAAAATCCTTCAAACAAAAGGCACTCTTGAAACTTTATCGATTGGCTGAGGCGATGACTGGTTTTTCGAATGATGCACCAATCCGCCACAATTTTGCCCACAACAGCAAAGAGGATCAGCGGTGAATATAAAAGGGCGATGAGCGAAAGGAGGTGCGTCGTGAAAACCACTCCCATCAGCAGCAAGCCGAAAAAGGGTGCGCGGCGAATGCCGGTACCCCATCGTTTCCGCTGATTATAGAGTTCATTCAAGGTCGATGCGGGTCGGCTCACAACCGTGGTTTCCGGATCGGCGATGAACGAGCAGCGCCAGGAGGTCTTGTTGCGCACCGCATTGATGAGGGCGAAATCCTCGATCAGACTGTCCTCGATTTGAAGAAATCCGCCGACCTGGTCATAAGCCTGACGGCGGAAGGCGAGGTTATTACCCACCCACGAGATGGGATAATTCAGCAACGACGCCGCTGACGCTGCCGAGAGCAGGAACAACCAGTCGAGTGCCTGAACCTTTTCACCGATGCTCTGTATCGGTTGGAGTGTGGTAAAACCGCCGACGATGCCGACATCCGGTTGAAGACGGGCTAACAAGCCGCGAATCCAGGTGGTCGGCGGGACACAATCGGCGTCGGTGAAAAAGATCACCTCGCCGCGACTCTGCTCGATCGCGGCCAGCAAGGCGCCTGATTTGCCGGGTTTGGCTTTCTCCACCTGAAGATGCAGGGCGATAAAGCCGGGTTTCATGCGACAAAAGGAATCGATGATGTCCGGGGTACGGTCGGTCGAGTGATCATTGACGATGATGAATTCGATTTTATCAGCGGGATAGTCGAGGCGGGCCAGCGCGGCCAGGCAGTGGGGCAGATTGTGTTCCTCGTTTCTGGCGGCGACAATGACCGAAACAGTCGGCGCTCCGAGCTGCCGGGCGAATGAACGACTGAGAGTGCTGATGATCCAGACGGCAAGAAAAATATAAACCGCAATCAAGCCGGCGGCGATGAAGAACAATATCACGTCAATTACCCACCCGCATTTCAACAAGTTCTTTACCGCTGCCGAACGAAATGAATGTCGGGACATTTTGCGGCGGAGGACCCAGGCGAATGATCATCTGCGAGTTTTGCCGGGCCAGCCGGTTGGTCAGCAAGTCGGTTTTCCATTTGCGCGACTGAATGGACTGAGCTGGTCTGAATTGAAAAACGATCTCCCGCGTCTCTCCGCGACGGTCGGAATGAACGGCAACGCGACCATCGAGACGCCAAAGTTGGCTTTCAACATCGAGGACATAAGAGAGCGTATCTCCCGAGGCGAGTGTTTTCAGGCGTACATCGTAGAGCATGGCCAGCAGATGCGTGCATTGGGGCAGAATGTCCCAGGTGTAGGGCAACGAACTGTGAGCATCAAGAGCATTCCAATCATACCGAATATCCATCTGTTGTTGGATGTTCTTTTGCTGAATGGATTTTGACACCCGTGCGAGTCGTCCGTTCTTGTCAATGGTGATTTCGTAACGGTTATTGATGCAAAACAGAGGATCGAAAAGCGGTTTGGTTTTTACGCTCCACACTATGGAGAGCGAATCAGGTTCCCGTCTGTTCACCCTGATTTGAGCCTTTACGGACGGCAATCCTTTATAAATCAGCGTGTAGGAAAGCGTTTCTCCGATAAACTTTTCCCAGGTGCTGTTATCAGCATGCAGCGGGCGCGCGATCATCGCGAAAAGTGAGAATACGATCATAGCCGTTCTGCCGGCGGTGTGCTTGGCCATCAGGCGGCGCCTTGTTTTCCCGGCGTCCGATCGTCTGTGGACGTCATTTTCATGATGTTGATTTTTCATTTTATCTGCGCCGAGTGTTGACGTTCTTTCCAACTGAATCTCCCAAAAGTTCCGCTCACACCGATGCCGACAATGTAGGGGATTTGCACCACAAACCACAGGGGAAAATATTTCATCAAATCCAAGCGGTTGAAATAGACCGCGCTGTGATAGCTGATGACGGCCTCCAACAAAATTCGTGCGGTGATGCACGCCAGCATTGTGGCGATATATTGGTGAGTGATCAGTGCAGCGACAGGTCCGACTGCACAGGCGGCATTGAACAGCAGCACCAGCAATAAATAGCCAAAGAAAATAGGATTCAGAAAGAGCTGGTAGGCGCCGTTCGATGCCCAGC
>RPQV01000385.1 GCA_003818595.1 Calditrichota bacterium | reverse complement strand
CGTAAAATGAGTGACATCGAACACCGCCACCAACTGTCCGAGGGCGTTGTAAATCTTGATCAGCTTGACCTTGCCCGCGGCCTCAGCGGCAATATAAAAGGAGATCGTTGTGCTCGGATTGAACGGGTTGGGGTAATTACCGAGCAGAAAAGAGTGCGGCACAGCGGTCAGGTCATTCTCGGCTTCGCGGACGCGCGAATATTCGGTGGTATAATCGGCCACATAGGCCGTGTATCGACAACGGATGTTGTAGCGAAGGCTCAACTCGATGAGCTGTTGCTTCAGTTGCACGTTTTCGCCGTAGATCTCCACCACCCGCTCCAGCTCATCAATTTTTTCCTTGGCCCAGACATGCTCGGCAAATTTATTGATGGTTTTGTCCGCTGTGAAATCGAGGCGGAAATCAAAGGCGGTGACGCCGGATATGGTTTTCCCGGCCATGGCCAGTGCGGAAAGGGAAGACGTCGGGTATCGACCGGTCATAAAAAAATAGCCGCCGGCAAAGAGCGCCGGCACTTTGGTCGGCAGCAAATCGTGCAGATCGACGCGGCCGAATTCCATGGTCACGTCTTTGAGCAACGGTCGACTGATTTTTGTCGCCAAACGAAGAATACCGGCATTGATATTTGACGTCTCATCAAAATAGGTGACAAAGCCGTAATTGAGGGCTGCGGTCATCTCGAGGCGGGCGCGGTCGATGTCACTCCCGATCCCGACCGGGAAGATGCCTGTTTTGTATCGATTGAATGATTCGATCCGGTATGGATCGAGCGGCGAACGGCCGTCGGTGAACACCAGGATCGAGTTGATAAATGCGTCGTCCGCGATCTGATTCAACGCGCTCTGCAACGCTTCGTCCATGCGCGATCCCCAGCCGGTTGCAAGGTTCAACAGATAACTCTTGGCTTCAGCGACGGCAGCGGATGACGCGACCACCGGCTGCGATTTCCACAAAAAGGTGCTGTTGTTATAGATTAGAAGATTAAACTGATCTCTTTTCTCCAAAAGATCCAATGACGCCGACACCGCTTTGATGCATTGATCGAGTTTGTAACCGGACATGTTTGCCGAGGTGCTGATGATGAAAATCGTGCGCTTGGGCAAAAGATCCGCCGCGACAGCCTGGCTTTGGGGACGAACATAAAGGACAAAATGGCCGTCCATCGAGTCGTTGGCCACCGAGTAAAAATCGACGCCGAGTCGATCCTGTTGCGTGGTATAGCGAAAAACAAAATCATTGACGACATACGCCTTGGGACGAATGACGTCCAGCCTCAGGCGGTTTTCGCTCTGTTCCTGCACCGTATAATTCTCTTCTCCCGGGAGCTCAAAGCCGGTGATGGCGGTGCTGCTCTGCACATGAATCGAAAACTGCAGGTGATCGAGGGGATGGGTGATGAAATCGCCCGTGGCCAGAGGATAAACATAACTCGTGGTTCCGTCAAAATAATCGAGAGGCTGCACATAAAACAGCTTGACCTTTTGAACCCTGCCTGCGGGAATTCCTTTGAGTGCCACCTTGATGCCGTTGCGGCCGAGATACTGATTGACCTCGGCAACGACGCCGCCTTCGCCGGTGCCGGGATTGACCGCCTGTTCGCGCACCTTGAGCACCGCACGATACACTTTGTCTTCAAACCAGTATAAAAACTGGGTCGCGCGCGCATCCGGCGGCAGCGGAAACGAATAAACCGCATCCACCGAACGATCCCACTCGTTGAGAAACTCCTGGTACACAATCGTCTCAGCCACCAGTCCATGAATATTGACATCGACTTCTGTCAGACGATTCTTTAAAAAATCACGCGGATAGTATATATCGACAGGCATCAGCAGACCATCGGCTGAAATTGTCGCCGTGAAGAGCAGGAACACAATCGTCATTGTATGGTTTTGTTTCATGATGCACCTCCCTCACTTGACATAGAGAATTTGTTGTTGCTGCTGCACGACGCCGTCTTTGCCGTCGATAGTCAGCATCACCCAATAAAGTCCTGCGCTCACCGCGCCGTTCCGTTCATCGCGCGCATCCCATACAATATCCTGCAGGCAATAAGGAGGAAGGATAAACGAACGGACGCGTTGACCCAGCACATTATAAATATCGAGCTTTCCTTTTCGGCCGTCAAAGGGCTGCACGCGCAGGGTGATCGTCGGATTGAACGGATTGGGGAAACAGGAGAGCAGCGACATCAAGCCGCCTCCCAACTCGAACTGCGCTTGACCGCCGAGACCGGCATAGCGCACCTGGATGGAGAGCAGGCGCAGATCAACGCGACTGATATTGCTGGTGTAGGACAACACATAGCTGTCCTCCGACTTTTGTCGGCTGACATCGAGAAGAATATCGCGAAAATTGCCGGCGATGTTGTAAAAATTGCCGCCGGTGGGCAGCACAATCGGATTGAACCATTCTGTCTGCAGGGTCAAGGGACCGACGCCGTGAACGGTAATTCCTTTGGCCAGCAGGGTATTGATTAACGGATCTCGTTTTTGAATATTTTCCGGATAAGGCTCATCGGTCACCCAGATGATCGTCCGCTTGCTCGCTGTCCTCCAGCTCAAACGATCAGCCGCGGTCTGCATGGCGCCGGGAGAATCCTCGATACCGCCCCACAGCTGAACGCTCGCCAAGTTGCTCTTCATGGCGCTGATATCCTGTGTGAAATCCCACACCTTGTCGACCGTGGTGCTGAACGTCACGACCGCTACGCGAAAATCAAAACCTCCCCTGGCAAGACTGTCGGCAAACTCGCCGAGGTTTTTGCGCACCTGGTCGATTTCATCACCCATGCTGCCGGAGCAGTCGAGGACGAAGCAGACGTCGGCCATGGCGGCGCCGCCGGCAGCGTATTTTTTCATATCAAATTCCTGCACACGGCGATCATTCTCATAGAGAAAGACATTCTCCGGCATCAGGTTCAACAACTTGGCGCCGGTTTCGGTCACTTGTGCGCTCATGACCAGGCTGACGATGGGATGTTTATCCGTCGTGACGGCAGCGATCGTCACTGTCAATCCGGCGTCAGACACCGGCGTCGCCGGGATGAAGAGGTATCGCTTTAATTGATCGATGATCTCGCTGCCGCGATGGAGAGTCAATGTAATTGGGACAATCTTTTCTTCATAAATCTCTTTCGACTTGATTTCCACGGTTGGGAAAACCGATCTCTGGGGAGACACATAAAAGAAATCACCCGAGAGGGTTCCGGATAATTCTTGAGTAGGCTCAACCGCCAACTGCAGGCCGGACAGCAAATCACTGCTGGTATTCATCACGCGCGCCATGGTCAGTAACCGGCGCGGGAAGAGCACATTATTCTCCAAGGTCAGCGCCGTCGGCATGTTCCAGCGCAGGAATGCGGCTGACGAAAAATCCGCCGGCACAAGCTCGAATTTCAGCGCCGCTGTGCGTTCCTCGCCGCTCGCCAACGGCCTGGCGTCCCAGATCAGTTTAAGACAGAGGTCGAACAGAGCCGCCGTCGTATTCTGCGGCTGTTGGAGGGAATTGTCGGTGTAAATCTCCGGCCAATTGCTCACCAGGGCGCGATCCGGCAGGGTCGTACACATCACATCCATTTTGAGCCCGTAGGGCGCCTGCGGCCGCTCCGACAGGGTGAATGATGCCAACGAAGCGGCATTGGAGATCGCTATCGGATTGATGATCATTTGACCGAATCGGGCATGGCCGTCACCCGCTCCCATCGCCGGATCATAGACCAAGGCCATTCCCACCGAGTGCGACGCTGTATCCACATTTTTTGCAGAGGTGCTTATAACGATTGATTGGCCTTGATCGACGGCTTGGAGAGAAAAACGAACTTGAATTCGGCCGTCCAGCACGGCCTCAATGAAAAGCACACCCCCCGCGGTTTGCGGCGCGATCGCGTTCCAGTCACTGCACCATTGATCGAGTCGTTTCCACTCGCCGTCCATCGCAATCAAAGGGTAGGAGGTGAGGGCATAGGGATGGCCAAAAGAGAGCGGAGACGAATCATCGAACGGCGAATCGCTCGCCCCCTTGTTCGTTCCGACGGTGAACGCGCCGCCGGTCATCAAACTCAATTCCAAATACTCGGTGGAAAGAAATCGATGGCCGAAAGAGGTTGTCGAGGAGGCGGCTGATGATTTATTCAGCTCATCGCGGTCATCATCAACATCCAGGAGATTTTTATCCAATCCCCAGGCATGAAAACAAAGCAGCAAACAGAAAAGAACGGTAGCCTTTTTCATCTTGAATCTCCCCAGCTAATTGATAATTAAACTTGATTCAGGAAAGGATCTGATCAAATCGCTATCAACAACTATACCAAACGCGTCAGGACATCCGATTGAATCACCTCTTCTATCCGGCTGGTATTTTTGAAATTAAAAATATTTCAAATTCATATTCACCTTTTCACGCTCTCTTTGCACAATGACTATGCATAATTTACGCACTCGCGTCAATTTTTCCTAATTCAACTCTTTATGTCATTTCGAAGCGTCAGCGAAAAATCTTTT
>RPQV01000384.1 GCA_003818595.1 Calditrichota bacterium | reverse complement strand
TCGCGGCATATGACCGATTTGTTGCCTGAAGATGTCATCCAGCTTGTTCAGACCTGAAGAACTGATAAAATATTTTTGTATGAAAGCTGATTGGGATAGACCTGATAGGAAAAATTGGAATTGCGCAAGGTCTGATCGAATGCTGAGAGCGTATGGAAAGAGCCGATGAAGAGCAGATTCTTATTTTTGAAATCATCAGCACCGACATTGGAGGCGTAATTTAGTTCATAGTCCCGATTTGAGCGAGGGAAAAAGGCAATTACGTCGGCGGCGGGCCAGACACTGTAGCGGGGGAACATGGGATATTTAAGCCTGACATAATTTTGTTGATCGTTGGTTTCGGATTTGAAGCGATTGAATTCTGCAGAGGTGTTGATGTCGTCTCGGCGGAGGATGGTGCGTTTCTCGCGCACAGTGGCGTTCTTGATAAAAAAGAAGTGATTTCCCAAAACGATCTCGGTGGCGGTTGGGTTGGTAAAAAATCCTGCCAGATCGGATGCGATGCCGGTTTTTCGAGTTCCCGACGGGGATGATAGGATTTGTAAATAAAAAAAGATCGGAAATTAAAAGCAGTATAAAACCAGTCGTCACAAGACTATATTTCCATCTCAGCAAATGATGGGGTTCATGATATTCGAGAAAATCGATTTTATAATGTCCTTTCAGCGGACGACGCAGCGCAATTGGTAAAATATCAGGAACAGTTCCCGCTTTTTGGGGAACACCCTTCAGTAGCGGGGATCACCTTATGGAGATACATAGAAGGCCAAATTTGGCGCACAGAGGCTTTATAATATTCGGCTTGAATTAATGATATTTTTTGGGTAGTTTGATGATATCAGAAATTTTTATTACCTTGTGTTGTCGGGAGGCGAAAGGATTGTGATGTTGCCATGACGGATGAACAATGGAGTACGCTGATCAAAATCATTCGCGGCGATGGCGTCGAGCCGTTGCCGGTCGGTTTTATTGTCGACAGCCCCTGGTTGCCCCAGTGGTACGGCATCTCGATTTTAGATTATTTTACCAATGATCAATTATGGTTCGATGCCAATCTCCGAGTCACCCAAGAATTCAAAGAGGTGATGTTTCTACCCGGCTTTTGGTCGGAATACGGTATGTGTACAGAACCATCAGCCTTTGGTGCGCGCTGCGTGTTTTTCCCCAACGCCTTTCCTCATGCTCATAAAATAATCCACTCAGTTGACGATATTGCGACTTTACCGGCGCCTGATCCGCGGACTGATGGATTGTTGCCGTTTATGCTCAATCGGCTCAAGTTGGCGAAACCCAGAATGGAAGACGCTGGCCATTCGATTCGTTTCGCAGTCGCCCGCGGACCGCTCAACATCGCCAGTTATCTGATGGGCTCGACTGAATTTCTCACTGCGATGATGATGCAGCCGGAGATGATTGAACGGCTGATTCAAAAGGTCACTCTCTTTTTAAAGGAGTGGATTGCGCTGCAGATGGAGACGTTTCCCAGCATTGATGGCCTTTTGCTGCTCGATGACATCATTGGTTTCCTGGGGGAAGAACAGTTTGTCACATTCGCATTACCGTATTTTAAAGAGCTTTATCATATCGATGTAACGGTCAAATTTCTGCATAATGATGCACCCTGCAGTATTTCCGCTCCACACCTTCCGGCAATGGGCGTTAATTTATTCAATATGGGTTTTGAAATACCACTGAGCGAATTGAAAGAGTTGACGCGGAATCAGGTCGTGTTGCTGGGCAATATTCCCCCGCGAGATGTTCTGGCAAACGAAACTCCGGAGAATATTCGGCGGACAACGCTAAAGTTGGTGCAGGAACTCGATGATAAGCGTCGTATTATATTTTCCTGTGGCGGTGGAATGCCGCCGGGAGTCAGTACGGAGAATCTGTATGCCTTTATCCGAACTGTTTCGAGCGAGAAAAGAACATCCTGATGGCTTGGCTCATCAATCAATCTTTTTACTCAACTGGAGGCATAGTGATGGCTGAAAAAAAAATCGCCACACTCATCGCAGTATTCATTCTGTTGGCAAACGCAGACCGCCGTGGGAGCCCAAGTGGGAAGAGAATTTCGGCTTTGCTGCTGATCGCTACCCCATCATCGCGTCAGAAATTGGCTTTGGACTTGGTTCCGGTGAAACCATCGACCCGGAGCATTATGGCGTCCATATCATTACCTATCTCGAGAGCCGAGGGATCAGCTGGGTTTCATGGGTGTTTGATCCGGAGTGGGGCCCCAATATGCTCAAGTCATGGGAAGACTATTCATTAACCGGCAGCGGTGAGTTTTTCAAAAAGGCGATGCATGGTCAAGCCGTTGGCAAGTAGTTCAGTTAACCGGCGGACGAACAATATCAATTGCGAAACGTCATTTCCAGTATCTCGAGAATCGTATGATCCGATGGTTTGATTGCGTCGGATATTAATTGTTACAACATAGGGAGAGTTAAACATGGATGAACTGACCCCAAAAACAGTGCAGGAGAATCAAATAACGAGGCGAAAATTTATGGCTGTAAGCGGAAGTGCCGCCGCCTTGTTTACCATTGTTCCTCGTCATGTTCTCGGAGGGGATGAATTCACAGCGCCCAGCGATATGGTGAATGTCGCCTGTATTGGCGTGGGCGGTATGGGGAGGCAGAACACATTTTCGTTGCGGACCCCGGATGCCATGGTTGAACAATGGAAAAAGGACCAGGCTCAGGCACAATCCAAACCTGCCGAAAATCAAAACTTGACTCCTGAGCAGCAGGAACGACAGGCCAGACGGAGACGCTCTCGCGAGCCCAAAGCTCTTGCCAATATCTATTCGTTGTGCGACGTTGATTCAGAATACGCCAAGCAAACCATAGAGGCTTATCCTCAAGCCAAATTTTATCAGGATTTCCGCAAAATGCTGGATGAGGAAAAGGAAATCGATGCGGTGGTGATTGCAACACCGGATCATACCCATGCCGTTATTGCCATGTATGCGATGCAGCGAGGAAAACATGTGTTCTGTCAAAAGCCTCTCACCCGCACGATTTTTGAGGCTCGCAGACTGGCGCAGGCGGCTAAAGAGGCGAATGTCGTCACTCAAATGGGCAATCAGGGTCATGCCGGAGATGGCGCCAGATTGATCAAAGAGTGGCTGCAGGACGGCGCAATCGGAGATGTTCGAGAAGTGGCCGTTTGGACCAACCGTCCCATTTGGCCTCAAGGCGCCATCGCTCGACCCGCAGATCAGCCTCCAGTACCTGCGACGTTGGATTGGGAGTTGTGGCTGGGACCGGCGCCGCAAAAGCCTTATCATCAGGATGTATGTCATTTCAAGTGGCGTGGTTGGCGTGATTACGGTACCGGCGCCTTGGGAGATATGGGCGCTCATTTGATCGATCATCCCTACTGGGCGCTCGATCTCGGGCATCCTCTCAGCGTGCAGGCCAGTTCAACGGAATACAGCAATGACGCCTATCCGTTGGCGTCTATTGTGACTTATGAATTTCCTGCGCGTGGCAACATGCCTCCGGTAGTACTCAAGTGGTATGATGGCGGTTTGACGCCTCCCCGTCCGGATGAATTGGAGCCGGGTCGGCAGATGGGGACCGGCGGCAGCGGCGTCATCTATTACGGCAGCAAAGGAGTGTTGATGCATGGCGATTACGGTAACGGGCCGCGTCTTATTCCGGAAACGAAGATGAAAGAATATCAACAGCCGCCGCAAACGATTCCCCGCTCCCCTGGTATTCATGAGGAATGGATTGAGGCGATCAAGACCGGCGGGAGGTCAACGACGGATTTCAGCTATTCCGGGCCTTTGACTGAAACCATGTTGTTGGGAAATGTGGCGGTTTTCATGAAAGGCCAAAATACCAAATTGTTGTGGGATGCGGAAACCATGAAAATCACCAATGTTCCGGATGCCAACGCCCTTTTACATTATGAATACCGCAGCGGATGGTCGCTCTGATCAGTCGGGAGGATCAAAATTGAAGCCCTCTATTCTTTTCTTCTCACTTTTATTAATGGGAGCCGGCAGGTTATGGTCGCTGACGACTGTGTCAATGATATCTGCTGTTGACAGTGAAGGGTGTTTTGCTCTTGTCACCGGTGATGCAGCCGCGCCGTTGCTGCTCAGCCGAAGTGATTACCCTGGTGTCAACAGAGTGGCGGCCATTTTGCAGGCAGATATAGAACGGGTGACCGACAGCAAACCGGCGATCTTTTTTGATGAATTGCCGGCGGTTAATAATGTGGTCATTATTGGCGCCCTGTCTACGCCGTTCATCAAGCGCCTGGTCGAAGAGAAGAAAATTAAAGTCGATGATCTGGTCGGCAAATGGGAAAAATTTCTCCTGCAGGTGGTCGAAAATCCATTTCCCGGTATGAAACGAGCGTTGGTCATCACCGGCAGCGACAAGCGTGCGGTGCTTTACGCGATGTTCGAACTGTCGGCCCAGATCGGCGTCTCTCCGTGGACTTAGTGGGCCGATGTTCCGGTGATGAAACAATCGTCCCTCTACATT
>RPQV01000383.1 GCA_003818595.1 Calditrichota bacterium | reverse complement strand
CGGAGTCTGCCTCGACGGATCAATCCCCCATCGGCGTTCCAGCCATCCGGCATAATATCGATAGGCAATAAAAAATATAAAGATAATGAAAAGTAAAAGCGCTGCCGTCATCGTTGATTCCCATTCACCTGAATAAAGATATTCTCATCTCATGAGCACCATTTTCTGAGTTTTAACAGTTCCGCCCGCAATCAAGCGCGAATAATAAATACCGGAGGGCACTGCAAGACCTGCAGAATCCTTCCCCTCCCACGTGACGGAGAAACTGCCCGGCGATTGAAAACCCTGCTGCAACTCGGAAACCAATTGGCCTTGGTTGTTGAATATCCGGATGATGACCTGGGATGGA
This sequence comes from Calditrichota bacterium, assembly GCA_003818595.1. Lineage (GTDB taxonomy): Bacteria > Zhuqueibacterota > Zhuqueibacteria > Residuimicrobiales > Krinioviventaceae > Fontimicrobium. The sequence continues at coordinate 4,189 of RPQV01000383.1, read as the reverse complement.
ACGTTCAGCCTGTAGTGCAAAGTCGTGGACGGATTAAAGGGATTGGGATAATTGGTGAACAGAACGGGATCGGTGACAGCCGCAACTTTTTTATTCTCGTCATGAACCGCTGTCGCAAATTCCTGAATCGCGGCATCCATCCAATCGAGACGATCATAAAGCCACACGACCATATAGTCATATTCCTGGTTATAGGTATTAAAAACGAGAGTGCTCGGCCAAATCTCCTTATCAAATACCGACCACCTCTCAAAATTGAGCACCTGATCCTTTTTGATGAGCTGATACAGCGAATCGGAAAGCTGGGCGATGGATGCTTCGGCAAGAATTCCGCTGCGCAGCTCCTGCCATCGATGGTAGAGCGCGCCGGTAAACTCGGCGTCATTTATCAATGATTTCCACCAAAACGGCGTCAACATCGAGTCGGCACGCGCTTCGGAATCATTGAGCAGGAACTCCAACTGCCAATTGCGTACGTCATCGCCATCATAGTAAGAGACATTGCCGAGAGTGTGTTGAAAATCGAGCACCGGCTCGATGCGCAACCGCGGATTAATGCTGTCGCGATCTTTGACAAACAACGTCAAGTCACGGTAGGCATGGACGTTTTTGGCGATCTCATTGAGGATAAAATAATCGACAAAGGAAGACAGATCCATGACGGATAAAAAGGAAGACATGGAGGTAGTCGCCTTGTACTCCCAATCATTGATAAATTTATTGATGTAGGCTTTTTGTACCGGCGTAATCGCCTCTGCAGAAGGAGAAGAAAATTGATAATGGATCGGCTGCTGGGCAGCGGGAAACGGCTTATAAGCAGAATCGAATCCCGGATCATCGCGCCGATGATCCAGACGGAGGACATAGCCGCCGGTCAACGGGTCGCCGCTGTTGTCCGACGGCGCCAAGGTCGCCAAATTGAGGCGATTGGGGTGAACGTTGCGATTTTCATTCAATAAATAGATGCCGCGATAGTCTCCATTTTTGAAAAGATGCACCAGGCGGGAATTACATCCTTTCTTTCCCATTTTCTGACTCAGACTGCTCATCACGGCGTCGCGCAGCAATGTTTTATCACTATAGGGAGCAGTGAGAATCCATTCGTTTCCCGGCGCCATTCCCAAAAGTGAAGCATCCACCGGTAGAGCCGCCTCATCAATGATATTCATCTGCATGGGCCCCTTATTATAAAAATATAGGACATCAACCGTTTGCAGGATGGCCCTGCCCTGATAATCATTGGGCTTGTCAAAGAGATGATTATCACCGAGATTATCGATGATACTGACAGCAGTGTAGGCCGCCTGATTTTGTGACTGCAGAGTCTGACCCTGGTTCTGCAGGATCACGATGGGCAAGGTCGAAGCAAAGTGATCTTGATAACTCTTTCTGGCCACCAGTTTGGACATGATGAGGAAATCCGGGCTGCTGCCGCTGACATTGAGCGCATGAATCGCCAGAACATTGACGCCGGCAACGATTTTATCCAGGTGTTTGGAGATCTCGATCGTCTCCATGCCCTGCGCTTCATGAGGCTGCGTTGCCGCGGAGCGGCGACCGGGATTGGGCGGGGCATTCACCTGACAAACCGGCTCGCCATTAATATAGGCGACGAATCCATCGTCATAGCGGACAACAAGTGCCAGATAATCGAGTTGCGCAAACAGCGCGCCATCCATATTGAAAAGCGCGCGCACGTAACATGATGTTCTTCCTCCCATTTCATTGTTGACATTCAATGAAATGTATCGGTTATATTCGTTCGAATCGTCAAAACCAATGCCGCCGGGGTCGCCGCTGATCGACAACCAGGTCGAGTCATTGAAATCGGACTGTCCGCGCCAGCCTTCATCGATCTCTTCAGAGGGAATCAATACCTTTTTTTCAGCCCCTTCCGCAACCAATGTGACCATCAAGGGTTCTGCGGACAAACCAGTAACGGTCAGGATCGTCAAAAGCAACACCCCGAGGGGCATAACTATTTTCAGTAGCGATTGTTTATAGGGATTGATAAAAGTCATGGACGTTCGAAATGGCAAGTTCATTACTTTCTCCTAAAATAGCAGGCATTATAAATCCTGATCGAATCAGGACGCAAATTGGCTTCCTCCGATGGGCGAACCGTTGTCCAGTCATAACATTGCGTCAACACAATTATAGAACGCAACGGCTATGATTTAGTTCTTCACTCCGCTCCTCGGCGCCGATGCGAAAGTGAAAACGGCTTTAATCAAAAACGTTTGGTATAAATATGACAATAGGGCGTCGAATGTTTTTTCTCATAATAGTCCTGATGATATTTTTCCGCCGGCCAGAATTCGGTCGCCGGCGCCAGGCTGGTGGCCACCTTGTACCCTTTTTCCGTCAGGATCATGATCAGTTTTTCGGCAGTTTTCTTTTGCGACTCATCCTGATAAAAAACAACCGAGCGATACTGCTCGCCGACATCCGGCCCCTGTCGATTCACATGAGTCGGATCATGAATTTCAAAGAAAAGCCTGGCCAGGATTTCAAAATCAGTTTGCGACGGATTAAAAGTCACTTGAACAGCCTCAACGTGACCTGTTTTACCGGCGCATACCTGTTCATAGGAGGGATTCGCGAGATGCCCTCCCGTGTAGCCGGAAACAGCGGCAATCACACCTTTTGCCTGTTGGAAATGATACTCCACCCCCCAAAAACAACCACCGGCAAAGACGGCAGTGGAAACGACATTTTTGCGACCCAGCACTTCCGGCAGCGGATCACCTTTTTTGACGAAATTCATCGAGATAGAGTTCACACAATGCCGAGTATCTTTGGAAGTGAATCCTTCACCCAAAAACACATGTCCCAGGTGCCCATCGCAGTTGGCGCAGAGGATTTCAATCCGCCGCCCGTCGGCATCCACCTGCCGTTTTACCGCGTCTTTAATTTCATCATCAAAGCTCGGCCAACCGCACATCGAATCAAATTTATCTTCACTATGATAAAGCGGCGCATTGCAGCGTTTGCATAAATAGGTACCCGTCTGCTTATTGTTCAGGTACACGCCTGTCCCCGGGCGCTCGGTTCCTTTGCGCACAATCACCGATTCTTCTTCTTTTGAAAGCTTATTATAAGGACTATCCGCCATAACCACTCCTGTCAACAAAATGAATAACAACAGCTGTTTCATGAATTGGTTCTCCTTTCAATTCGCATAAGAGCGGATATTATGAACCCTGAAAATACAAAAATGTTTCCACAATTTCCAGCGCAAGTTAGGCGATAAATCGTTTGTTTTTACGTATAGATTCACTAATTTTGTAAATATCCGCTTCGTACGAGCCACGAGGCATCATTCGGGAGAATATTATGATCGGACGTCTTGCACTCATTTTGATCTGTTGTGGTGTCGCTCATTCAACCGTGACGATCGAGCACTGTATTCACCTCGGGTTGGAAAATAACCCATCCCTGCAGATGACGCAGAATCAACTCCAGCTGGCCGCAGAAGATATGCATCAAGCAAAAGCTTTGCGTCTTCCGGCTGCAGATTTATCGAGCACATATCGCCATCAAAGCGTCGTTCCGACCTTCCGTCAATCTGTGAACTTTACATTACCAGGAAGCACAACACCCCTCATTCCCAATATAGAGGCTGCGCTGGGGATGCTGGATACCTATGATTTTCATGTCACCATTCGCCAGCCGCTGTTCACGGGCAATCGCCTGGTTCAAGGAGCGAATATCGCCAAGCAGACATTTTTCAGCCGGAACATGGAATTGCTGAAAAGCAAGAGTGAATTGATCTTTAAAATCGAATCGGCCTATGCAGGGGTTCTCAAGGCCGGTAAATTTTTAGCCATCGCCCAATCCGGCTACAATCAGGTTCAGGCACACCTCCAAGATGTCGACAACCTGTTCGCGCAGGGCCTCGTACGCAATGATGAAAAGCTCAAGAGCCAGGTAAAACTTTCGGAAGCCGAATTAGCCGTTCAGCGTGCCGAGAACGCCATTTTGCTGAGTCGGGCACAGTTGGAGAACATCATCTCCGCACCGCTGAACAGCTCCGATTCTCTCCAGGATATGGAACCCTACCCTCTCGATCAACTCGATCTTGAAGCGTCTATTGAACAAGCCCTGGCGTCGCGTCCTGAAATGCAGATCATTCATCATCTATCGGCAGCTGCAGAATCGAGTCGTAAATTAGCACAAGGCAATAGAT
>RPQV01000382.1 GCA_003818595.1 Calditrichota bacterium | reverse complement strand
GCAAAAAAGGGCGAGTCCACCATCTCCGTCAGGAGCACAACCGGCATGTCGGTTGGCGATGTTGTCGAAATCGACGCCGGCGCCGCCATGGAAACCCGCAAGATTGCCAGCATCCAAACTCCACCGGTTGCTGCCAACGCCGGCGACCGCGGCGGCTTTGGCAGACGAGGCGAAACCAGAGGCCAAACCACTGTATGGCAACCCCTTCCCGACGGTCCGGTGATCACGATACCCGCCGGTTCGACCAACCTGCCTGTCACGAGTGTTACCGGCTTTGAGTCCGGCCAAAAGATGGCGATCGGCTATGGCGCGGCTTTTCCCACAGTTGCGCAGGCCATTGAAAAAGTCGAGGTGGTCACGATAACAAATGTGGGCAAACCGGGTACGCAGGCCTGGCTTTCAATGGATGCGAAAGCCGGCGACACAAACATCAAGGTGTCTTCCGTCGAAAACATCTCTGTCGGTGACAAGATCAGATTGGACATCGCCAGCGAGGGACATGGAATCGAGACGGTCACCGTGACACGCGTCGGCACACAATCATCCCGCACCACCTTCAACGGTCCCTTGACCGGTGAGGATGATCCGGGAACGGGTCTCGATTTGGCTGAACCACTGAGATTCGACCATGCATCAAACATGCCTTTCAGCGTCAAGGGAACGGGAATCAGTTTCAAACCGGCGACCGCCTTTGATCACTCGAGTAACGAGCCAGTCTTGGCGCTGATGAACAGCATCACACTCGACCAACCTTTAACCGCGGACCATGATATCCACGCAGTGGTACGTGATGCAAAGGTCACGACCGCGGGTTATCAGGGATCTCCGGCGCCTGATCAGTGGGTCGGTGGTCCGGCGCTCAGCGTCAGAGCCGGCAACATGGTGTTGCGCGATAGTGCCGGCCGGGTCGTAGACAGCCAGAACTACGGCGGCCTTGTCGATCCATGGGCAGCCGAGGGTTACCAAGCTGCTTCCGGAGCGGGTGCGAGCGGCTGCTCAGTGCCCACACCCATCGCAGGCGGCGGACGCTTCGGCTTTTTCGGAATGAGCGCTTATTCCTTCGACGAGCCTAATTTAAGTGCGGGCCGTTACCCTGATGGCCTCGACACTGACAGCAACTGCACGGATTTCAGGGTACAATCCTCCGGCTCCCTTTCAACCGCTGTGGACGTCGGCGCGAACAATATCAAAGTCACCGGTGTGGAAGGTTTTGTCGCTGGCCAAAAGATCGTCATCGATGCGGGCACGAACCTCGAGACAGCTGTCATCGCGATGGTCGGTACGGCTGGAGGCGCAACGCTCCTCACTGCCGCCGAAGAGGGTGCGACCATGATCACGGTCACTAATGTAACAGGCTTTAGCTCTGGTCAAACCATCACCATTGACAGCGGTGCAAATCATGAAACAACGGTCGTTGCCTCTGTCACCCCCGGCCGCAGGGCTTTTGGCAATTTTAGTGGCCGTGATGCGACGATCACCGTTGATGCACCGCTCAGGTTCGCACATGCCGTGGGTGTACAGGTCTCCGGCAGTGGCATCACCCTCGCCGCTCCCCTGACCCGGGCGCATAACAGCGGGGCGCCCATAGCCAATGGTGTCCCTACGCCGGGTGCGCCTAACCTGTATTACTGATGATCTCTAAAAATGTGCGGAGTTTAAAACCAATGACCGTAACTGGGGTTGTTAATCATAGAAATGTTCAATAATGAAAGAATTCGGAGTTCATTAGCATGAAGAGTAAAGCCGGATTGTTAGTATTGGTACTATGTCTCGCGACCGCTACAAACCTTGTGGCAGACCCCGATGCAAATTTCTATGTCTTTCTCTGCTTGGGGCAGTCAAATATGGAAGGCTTTCCGGGAATCGAAGAAGAGGACAAGAGAGCGGTGGATGATCGCTTTCAGGTTTTAGCGACGGTTGATTTTCCGAACCTGGGCCGAATAAAAGGCAACTGGTATAGTGCAGTGCCCCCTCTGTGCCGGGGTAATACAGGTCTTTGCCCTGCCGATTATTTCGGCAGAATCCTGGTCGCCAACCTTCCGGCAGAGATCCGGGTTGGCGTGGTGAACGTGTCGGTGGCTGGTTGTAAAATTGAGCTGTTTGAAAAGGACACCTTTCAGACGTACGCCTCCACAGCGCCATCGTGGATGGCCAACATCATCAAACTGTACGACGGTAATCCCTATCAATATCTTGTCGATATGGCCAAACGGGCGCAGAAAAATGGCGTGATCAAGGGCATTCTGCTGCACCAAGGGGAGTCCAATACCAATGACAAAGAATGGCCCCAAAAGGTCAAGGGTATTTACGACAATCTGATCCAAGACCTGAATCTTCGGGCCGAAGAGGTGCCGCTACTGGCCGGTGAACTCGTCAGCGCTGATCAACGAGGCGCCTGCGCCAACATGAATGCCATAATCGCGGAGCTCCCGCAAACCATTGCCAATGCCTATGTTATTTCATCGCAAGGTTGTGTCAGTCGCCCGGATCATCTGCATTTTGCACCGACTGGTTATCGAGAACTGGGAAAACGATATGCGGAAAAAATGCTTTCACTGCTGGTGATTCGACAGAGGTAGCCATCGATGACCATTACGGCTGATTCTTATCTCAGCAGGCCAGAGCATAAAAAATACAAAAAAGGATAGTCTATGATGAGTTCATTATTGATATCAGACATCAAGAAACAAGTTTGTGCTCTCGCAATCTTTTTATGGGTGGTAGGTTCATGGGCACAACCACTGCCTTTTCAAGATTCCAACCTGAGCTTTGAAGAACGGACCAAAGATTTGATTTCCCGCCTGACGTTGGCAGAAAAAGCCGCCTTGATGTGCGATGTCTCGGATGCGGTTCCGCGTCTCGGGATTAAGAATTTCAATTGGTGGAGCGAAGCATTACATGGCCTTGCCAATAATGATGATGTGACCGTTTTCCCCGAGCCCATCGGCATGGCGGCTTCATTCGACGATGAACTGGTACATCGAATCTTTAACGCGACCTCGGATGAAACGCGGGCCAAGTATCATGAAGCCATTCGCATCGGGGCAGGAAATAAACGATTCCTCAGCCTTTCGGTGTGGACGCCCAATATCAATATCTTTCGTGATCCACGCTGGGGACGTGGTCAGGAGACCTATGGTGAAGATCCATATCTGACATCTCGAATGGGGGTTGCCGTGGTGAAAGGCCTGCAAGGTCCGGCTGATGCCAAATACCGAAAATTGCTGGCCTGCGCCAAACATTATGCCGTGCACTCCGGGCCGGAATGGAGCCGTCATGAGATCAATCTGAATGATGTTGACCCTCGCGACCTGTGGGAGACCTATCTGCCTGCATTCAAAGCATTGGTCCAGCAGGCCGATGTCCGCCAGGTGATGTGCGCCTATCAGCGTCTGGACGATGAGCCTTGTTGCGGCAGTACCCGACTGCTGCAGACGATTCTTCGCAATCAATGGGGTTTTCAACATCTGGTCGTGTCCGATTGCGGCGCTATCGCTGATTTTTACTCTAGCCATAAAGTCTCTTCTGACGCCGTCCATGCCGCGGCCAAAGGTGTTCTGGCGGGAACGGATGTGGAATGTCAATGGATTGGCCATAATTATAAAAAATTGCCGCAAGCGGTTGCCAGAGGATTATTGACTGAAGAGGATATTGACATACGCTTGATGCGCGTCCTCGGTGGCCGTTTCGAACTGGGGGAAATGGACAACGATGCGCCGGTGCCCTGGGCAAATATTCCGATGTCGGTCGTCAATAATGAAGAACATCGACAACTGGCTCTGCAGATGGCTCGACAGTCCATGACGCTTTTGCAAAACAGAAATAATATTCTTCCTTTAAAGAAATCTGTCAAGAGGCTCGCTGTCATTGGTCCCAATGCGGATGATGAACCTGTGTTATGGGGCAATTACAATGGCAAGCCGATCCGCACCATCACCATTCTCGATGGGATCATGTCCAAGCTGTCGGCGGACAAGATACTTTATGACAAGGCCTGCGATCTCGTCGAGGATAAAGTGACCAAAAGCTATTTTTCGAAATGTTCGATTGACGGCAGCAAAGGGTTCCAAGCCACCTATTGGAACAATCCGGGTCGCCAGGGTGATATTGCGGCAATCCAACAGATTGCCAACCCGATCAAACTGACCACCGCCGGGCAACACGAATTTGCGCCCGGCGTTCGTTTGGAAGGTTTTTCGGCTGAATATGAAACCGAATTCGTGCCGTCCCAAAGCGAAGAAATTGTATTCAAATGCGGCGCCACGGGACACTTGGAGTTGCTCGTCAACGGCGAATCGGTTGTCAGATATGATAATTGGAGAACACTTCCCTCAAGACATCCAATGTATGTGGAAGCCGGGAAGAAATATAAAATTCAAGTCCGTTATGCCCAGTTGAACAATTGGCAGGCCAACCTCGAGTTTGATTTCGGCAAAGAAGTCGATATCGATTTTGGCGCTCTATTAACCAAGTTGGCAGGAATTGATGTGGTTGTCTTTGTCGGCGGTCTTTCAACAAATCTTGAAGGCGAGGAAATGCCG
>RPQV01000381.1 GCA_003818595.1 Calditrichota bacterium | reverse complement strand
ATTATTATTTAGTATATAAATTAATATAACAAATATAAGAACAACTTAATCATTTATCAATAACAATGCGTTCTCATCCTGAATCTGAGGTGATCGACGATGCCAACGTTCAGTCCATGCATGGAAAAAGAACTTTCGTCCGGAAAAGACCGGTTTTCAGTGATGAGCCTCGACATTAACCGCGGTGGGGGGTTATGTTCAGCGTTGATTCTCGCCCTATACCGCGGTATAGGGTCATCTGCAGCGCCACATCTCGTCCTATACCGCGGTATAGGGTCATCTGCAGCGCCACATCTCGTCCCATACCGCGGTATAGGGTTATGTTCAGCGATGATTCTTGCCCTTTGCCGCGGTTAAGGACAAGGTGCGTAAATGAAACTCGATCTTTGCCGCACGGCAGGACGGGTTTGTTCATTAGTGAGCACATTGAAATTTGATGAATTATAAACAGGCAGAAAGGAGGCTGATCATGCCGCACCGAACCGGAATTATCAGCGACACGGCGCGCACCTCTTTTATGGAGCGCTGCATCATGCAGTATGACAATGACGTACGCGACCATACGCCGCTCATTCACGATGCGACAGCGACGGCTATGAAGACGGCACTAACGCAATGGCGCCGCCACATTCAGCGACGGGGACAGGCAGCAGCCGACCGCATGCCGGCGGTGGCGGCCAAGGAGGAGGCCAAAACCGAATGCAGCCGCTGGATTTCTCACTTTTTTCAGGTGATGCGTTTGTGGAGCCGACGCGAACTGGGCGATGACGGCATCGGCAAATTCTACTCGACCGACGTGATGAGCAAACCGTCGTCAGTCTGCCGCACCGACGATGAGGTGCTGATCTGGGGGAAGAGAATCATCGAGGGCGAGAAAAAACGGGTGGCCGAAGGAGGGCTGCCTATGCAGAATCCTGCGGTGATCACCTTCATGGCGGTTTATGAGCGCTACCGGCAGAGGCTGCAGGAGGTGCAGAAGAAAAAAGCGGAACTGGATCAGGCCGAAGACACAGTGCGGGCGCTGCGGCCTCCTATCGATGCCCTGATCGGCGACGCGATGGCGGAGATGGAATTCGCCCTGCGCCGCGCTCCGGCCGCCGCCCGCCGGCGTAAAATGCGGCGCTACGGCGTCAGGTATTACCGCCGCAACAGCGAACCGAAAGATCATCAGACGCTGCCGTTCGCCGAGCCGCAAGTGGAGAGTCCAAGTCGGCTGCGCAGAATCGCCGGCTGATCAAAGCCAAAGCTAAAGTCTTTGGACACCGGCGGCTGAGCGGAGTCGAAGCCGCAAGCCTTCATGCTATCGACATCTTTACCCAATCCAGAACAGTTCTCCTTTTCCATTGCGGAATTTTTGCACTGGAAATGAAAAGGGCAGAAATCGAATATTCAGTCGATTTCTGCCCTTGAATTGACTTTAGGCGCCCCGCCCCCCTCTTGGTTGTTACTTGATCAGAGCCATTTTCTTGACGTCGCTAAAAGATCCGGCGTTGATTCTGAAATAATAGACGCCGGAGCCCACGCGCACACCATAATCATCGGCGCCGTCCCACATCACGGCATGGTATCCCGGTTCCATCTTTTGCTCGAGCAACATACGAACCCTTTGTCCGAGGATATTGTAAACCTCGAGCGTCACATTCACCGCATTGGGCAAATCAAAACGAATCGTCGTTTCCGGATTGAACGGATTGGGATAATTTTGCGCCAATCGGAATTCTTTCGGAATGGGCGCCTCGGCAAATACGGGTCCGTGCTTGGTCTTGACGCCGTCCACGCTCACCTCTTCCACCTGGTAATAATAGCGATAGCCGCCCGCGATCTCTTTATCAATGAACTGATAGCGGCCGTTTTCACTCACCGGCAACAGCTCCTGATTGACCTGGACATATTCGCCGTCCTCTCTCAGGCTTTTAAGCACATTAAAGCCGGAGATGATCTGCTGATCGGCTGTTTCCCACTCCAGGGTGACTCCTTTATAGGGCGTGACCATACAGGAGAAATTAACCAATTCCACTTTGACCTTGACGCCCCACCATTGAGTCGTCGTCGCCGAATGATCGTTGGCGCTGGCCAATACACTATAATAATGCCAGGGCGGATAGAGGCTGAGATCCATGGTATAGGTTTGTCCATACGCCACCTGATTTCCATCGACATACCAGGTCACGGTCACCAGGTCGCCGTCAGCATCCATGGTTTCGACGCCGAATTCTATTTTTCCCAAGGTGCCGGGTTCAATCTTGATCACGTTATTGGTCGGCCAAAATCGTGTGATTATGGGCGCACGGTTGAGGTCCGTCACGTTTATCCTGACTGAATCAATATCCTTGCCGCCGCGCAAATCGAGTGCACTAAAAACCGCATAAAAGGATTTGGTTTTCAGCGGCGCCAACACTTCATTAAAATCCGGCCGCCATAAAAATGTCCACGTTCCATCACCATTATTCACCAGTTTCGCGCTGTCCGGAATGGAAAGAGATGAACAGGTCACTGGCGGATTGTCGCTGTCCTTTGCCCACACCTTAAAGGTCAACAGATCATTCTCCCAGATATTGACGTCTGTCGGCAATTCCAGATTGGGCCAATGCGCGGGATCACCCGTTGCAGTGAACGTTTCGAGGAATGTTCCGCCCGGCAATCCATCGGCGATGGCTTGGGCGACATTGGTGTAAGCATTTGGACGCGGACCGAGTCGCCAATGAACCTGAGCAATTCCGTAGGCGTCAGAAAGAATCGGTTGTGGTTCGACGATCGAACCTCCGCCCTGCAGCACGATAAAGTTCACCTTTCCGCCGCGCGCGGGGTTGCCATAGCGATCGACGACTTTGACCGAAATCGGTTTGATCAGGACGCGATCCATCTCGCCGGTTTGTTCATCGCCGGACCATTTACGCATGCTGAAAGCGGAACCGGATTCGCCATAAATTGAAAATTCAATGAATTCAGGCTGCAATCCAGCGCTGGAGGCTCTCACCTTGTTGAGGCCGGCCTGTTCGCCCAAAGTATAGTATACGGACGCAATTCCCAACTCGTTGGACGTCCTGGGCATTGCCTTCACCCCGCCTTCCAGACGGCCCACGCCTTGAACGGTTTGATCTTCGATCACCTTGAAGGTCACGGTGATGCCGGGGATGGGGTTATTGTACGCATCGGTAATGCGAACCGTAAGCGGGATAGGCAATGTTTGACCCACATTACCGCTCTGATTATTGCCGTTGACCATCTGAATGGATGTCGCTCCGCTGCCGTGGATGACCTTGGTGGTATCATAAAAAGTAACCGAAACCGCAGCCAGATCAGTCAATGACGCTTGAATAACATTTAATCCGAGTCTTGTGCCGAATTTCATCTCGGCAGAGGCAATTCCGTACATATTGGTTGCAATCGGATTTTCGCTGGTGATGACAGCGTCATTGGCCTTCACTTCAAATCTTACCCTTCGGTCCGCCACAGGCCAGCCCAAATTGTCCAGCAGTCGCACGGCCAGAGGTTCCGGCAGCGTTTGGCCGGGTTCGCCCGTGAGATGGTTGCCGCTGAGCACTACCAGTTCCTTCATCTGCGCCGGCTGCTCCGCAATCGAACTGAAATTGACCGGCGAACCATCCAGCCCAGTCGAGGAGGCTTCAACCAGATTCGCTCCCGGCTGCAGTCCCAGCCGATAAGTAGATGAAGCGATGCCCGCGTTATCGGTGCGCACCGGTTGCGGTTCGACCATCATGCCGCCGCCGGTTTTGGCGGTAAAGGTCACGGCCACATTGGCAATGGGATTCCCGAACTGATCGGTCACCAACACCTTGAGCGGTTTTTCCAACACGGTGCCGACGTTTCGCTTCTGCGTGTCGCCATTATCACCGGCCGCCTTGGCAATGCGCGCCGCTCGAGCCGAGCCAAAGGTCACTGTTGCCGTGTCAAGCAGCGCAACGCCGCTGTTGATATCGCGCGCGGTCACGTATTTGATCCCGGCTTCGCGCGAGGCCAGAAATCCCGTCGTTTTACCATTTGAATCTGTCGTCGTCGTCGGTTGGGTGATCAGGTTGCCATTGCCGGAAGCATCAAGGCTCACGGCTTTGTTCACCACGGGGTTGTTATAACGATCGCGCAACGTGACAGTCACGGTCGCACGAATTTCCCCATTCGAAACCATCAGTTCGGGCGGGGCAACAGTGATTTTTGAAGAATCGGCACTGGTCAAATCCGCCAAAGCTGTGGCATTGAACACCAACGGGGATCCTTCCAGAGGTCCATCACCATTCGATCCGGCCTGAACCTGATAGGTTCCGACATAATGTCCCAACCGCCATTTTACCGCGGCAATGCCGAGCTGATCGGAATTGATCGAAGTGTCTGCCGCGCTTCCCTTGCCCAGCGAACCCAGAGCATCGACGGGTTTAGAGGGACTGGGAACGATCCGGAAGCGAATCGGCTGCGAACTGACGGGATTGCCGTGTTGATCCAGCACCAGCACCCGCAGATCACGTTGGAGAAATTGACCGACATATCCGGTTTGCTGATCACCATCATTAATGGCGATCTTTTTGGCATTGGT
>RPQV01000380.1 GCA_003818595.1 Calditrichota bacterium | reverse complement strand
TTCCTCGAAAACGGCGCCGGCATCGTAATGATACTTGTTACCCAAATAAGTGATGTCAACTCCACCTGCAGGCATTGTAGAGACCGTTCGTACAAACGTATCATAGTTGATGAGAATGATGGGGTTACCCACATTAATGACGCGCGGTGCAAAAAGTTCTTCGGTGATAATCTTGCCGGAACCACTATTCGCGTCGTCATCGTCGTCAATGCCGTCAAAGGGATTGCCCGGGCTTTCATAATAGGCAAACCCTTGAAAACCAACCGGCATCCAACCCGTGTCGCCGATGTCATCGCCGTCAAAGTGCCAACCGATATGCCGCTGCAGATCGAATTCTGCAGCATCGTCGCCGCCGTCACCGCCGCCTTTAACGCTGCGCCCAAAAACAGGACCGGACATGATGCCGAAATCCATTTTTGAGTGATTGTAGGTACCAATATTTTTGACATCTACCAGTTGAAAGAGCACGTCCTCAACCAAAACATTGGACCATTGAAAGCCTCGAACGGCACCGCGCAGACCCAAGCCGCGGCGATCAAGATCGGTACTGTCGGGGAAAAAGGAAAACTCATCATTCTGATAGTCATCCATCATATAATAGCTTTCCTGATCGGCGTTGAGAATGTTTTTACCAAAATAGCCGTTCCACGACGCGGGCCAACCGGGATCGACCGCATCTTCAAATTTATCAGGCCAGGTGGATGGCCAAGTATTCGGCTGGTGACTCATTGCCGCTCGCTGTGTTTCCGGATTGGCAAAACCGGGCAATGGGGCCAAACACTGCCAAGTGCCGTCTTCGCGCGAATCTGCAGAAGCCGAGTCGTTGTCGTTACCTGTAGTGATACCATTGGCTTCTGAACTGATATGACGGATGATGCCCTCGGTGTCTTTGACTTCCGAAAGGAAAAAGTAGGGGATCAAATTGATGTAATTATGGCCGGAATTGATGGGCCATTCGCCAATATCATCGGGATTGATGCCGGTGCGATGCCCAACATATCCTTCATTGTAGAAAGTGGTGCGCAACTGATTGCCGGAGTGGGAGTTACGAAAACTATAGAGTTCGTCTCCGTGCAGATCGTCAAGTTTCATCTGACCAAATAGAGTCGGCGCACAGAAAAGTCCGAGTGCAAAAATAAGTAAAAGTGTTCTTTTCATATCAACAATCTCCTTCCGTTAGAAACCGAGGCTCAGGCCAAGTTGAACTTGACGCGGGGCGATATACCACTCGGGTCTTGCATAATAGTCCTCAAGCGTCCCGATTCTAAGCGGGCTATAAGCCACTGAACTGAAATCCGGATTGGTCGTGTATTCCGCTGTACCGGTGTCGCTCCAGACGCTCTCTTCCATGCGGCTGTCGAACAAATTATAAACATAGGCAAAAAACATGACGTTCAGCCCGCCGAAGGGGAACGTCTTGGTGACGTATAAATCTGCGCTATAAATATTGGGATTTCGAGAACTATTTTCGGGCAAATCAGCCAGCGAGGTGGCGCCGACAAACGCATAAAGGGGAAAAGTCGGCGTGTAGGGAAGACCGGTATTGTATTTGCCAACAAGGGATACAGTCCACGTATTCGGCCGCAGCATCACCTGGACATTGAGGGTGTGATGCTGATCCCAGTTCATGGGGATGAGATTACGACGCGGTTCAGCACCTCCCGTTATGGCATAAAAGGCATCTGTCGGATTTGAATAGGTGCCTTCGGCTATTTGAAATGTATAATCAACTTTGGCCGAAAAGAGATTGGTAAAACGTTGTTCACCGCGGAACGTGATGCCGCGAACATTGGCATAATCTTTATTTTCAAACGTTGAATAAGAGACGACGTCGCGCACGGTTTTGACCAGGGGGCTGGTACCAACCCAGTCTCGAATATCGCGATAGAAAACGGTCAAGTCAATACCCAATCCCGGCCCCAATTGCTGTTGCAGACCAATTTCATACTGCGTCGTGCGCTGGGGATTCAGATTGGCATTGCCGAAAATGGAGTTGCCGCCGCCGGTATTCAGTTTGAAACCCGGAGAAGAATAGAGGTATTGAAAATCAGGAATTTGGAAAAAATGTCCATATGAAAAATGGATCACTCCTTTGTCGGTGATGGGATAGGCAATGCCGAGACGCGGGCTGATCTGCATCTTGGCATCGGTATCTTTCCACATAAAAGACTTGCGTTGTTCCGGCGTGTACTCTACCAGCTGATCCTTAGGCAGTGTTGGATCAACATATTTGTTTTCAGCCTTCATTGGCGTATAAATGCTGGGATCCATCGGATCGACCGGAACATAATAATTGGCATTAAAATAGTCAAAACGCAAACCGATATTCATAATGATGTCTTGCAGCTCGATCTTGTCCTGAATATAGGCACTAAATTCAGTGGGTGTACGCGGTTTATCATAAACATCGCGATAGATACTTTCTTTGGGCGGTACGACAGGCTGGAAGGGAACAATAGCGGTGCCGTTCGCATCGAGCCCTGCACGCAGGCTGTAGCTGTCCAGATCCATTTCATGCAGACGCAACTCAGCACCGCCTTTGAGCTGGTGAGCTGAATTGATTTGGCTGGTGAAATCGAGTTTGCCGATCCAATAGGCCGAAGTGCGCCAATACTGTCCGAGATAATTGCCGGCGCGTAAATAGCTATAGCCGATCGGAGACGTGGATGAATCCGGATGCACATAGCCTAAAGGCTGATCGGGATCGGCCACCCATCGATATTGAATACCATACTGTTTGAGGCTGTCGAGCAAGGCCGGCTCAGCCGACGGGCTGAACGTTCTGGGAGCATTCACCGAATCCCCCGGCAGATAAACGAGCCAATTCGGGGTATAAGTCGGATCATCATAGAGACGGCTTTCGCTGCGCGTATCCATTCTGTTGATTTTCAGTTCATAAAACGTTCTGTTGGAGAGCACATGATTGAGCGACAACAAATGGGTGGTCGTTCGACCCCACGAAGGACTGATGGCGCCCGGCACATACTTGTAGCCTCGATCGAATCCTCTTTTGTTATAGTATTCGCTGGCGTTCAAACTGTACCGTAATTTGATGCTCGGCGTGAGACTCCAAGTCAATTTGCCCAGACCCGTCCATCGATTGCTCAGCTGCATGGGCACCAATGAACTGTCGCCCGGCAGGCCCGAAGGCAAAAACCACTCGCGTCCATAAAGATACCCTTCATACTTGTTATATCGTCCGTTGACAAAGAACGAAAGTTTATCTTTGGTCAATGGAACGGGACCGCTCAAGCTGCCCTCGATGACATAAGTAGGATTGAATTTGGTCAATGGGTCTTCCGATTCACTTGTCGTCGTCGTCGTCTGGCCGGTGACTGGATCAATGACTGGCTTCACATATTTGAGCACACCATACTCTTCACCGGAGCTGAGATAATCGCCGACATAGCCTTTAACTTCGCCGTGGTAGGCTGAACCACCATCTTTGGTGATGATGTTGATGATGCCTGACATGGCCTGACCATATTCAGCGTTAAAAGTTCCAGAGATAACCTGCAACTCTTCCACCGCAGTGTTTTCAACGGCTGCCGTTGAGCTGTTGTTAAAGGCATCGGTTGTGGCAACGCCGTCCACCCAATAGGCGACTTCGCTTGAACGACCGCCGCGGATATGAATGCCTCCGGCATCGACAACACCTGCCGTGAGGGTGACGAGATAGTTGGTGCTCTGCGCCGGTAAAACAGCGATCTCCTGAGCAGACACGGTCGAAAGAGAACCCGTCATATCCATTTGTACAATTGGCCGCTCGGCAACAACCGTCACTTCCTCACCCGCTTCAAGAACCGTTTGACTCAATTTGACATTGTGGGTGGTTGTGAGGTCAATGTTGACGCGCAATCCTTCAACCCGTTGCGTGGTATAACCCATCATCGACACCATCAACGTATATTGGCCGGGCGACAAGTTGATCACTTGGAAATTGCCCGCCAAATCTGTCGCAGCCCCCATGTTGGTTCCTGATACCGTGACGTTGACGCCCGGTAGAGGTTCATTTGTTTCTGCGTCCGTCACCTTTCCGGCGATTTTGCCTGTGGTTCCGGCAAACACCGCAGTGGTTTGGGCGAGCAGAAGAATTGAAATCAGCAGGATCGATTGCAGCAAAAGTCGCTTCATATCATGCGCTCCAATTTTTAGTTCATTTTTAGTCGATTCCGTAAAGCAAAATAGCCTTTTTTTCTATTACAACCAATATTTTTTTTCATCAAAATGGAACTTTACATCATAAAGTTTTCATTTAATGACCGCAAATTTTCCGGTTTTTTCACCCAATTCACCGGCGTCAACATGATAGATATAGATGCCGTAGGCAATTTCCAACTGATCTTTTGAAAGCATATCCCAAACATAAACGCCGTTTCCCGGGGCGTCGGCATGGAAGTGAATTTCTTTCACCAACTGCCCGCGGACGTTAAAAATGTGGATGGTACATTCCTGCGGCAGGTGAGTAAAGTGCAGTTCACGCGTGCCTCGTCCGTTGGCATAGGGATTCAGAGGTTCCCAAGAATTGGCGACAACGTACGGATTGGGAACGACG
>RPQV01000379.1 GCA_003818595.1 Calditrichota bacterium | reverse complement strand
GGATGGAAAGGCGCATTGCACCAGTGGGGCGTGGGGAGATTTGGCGGAATTTGTGCAGTCGAGGGAAGCTCTGCAGGCTGGTGATGTGGTGATCATTGATGAACGCGGATCGTCGTCTTTCAGACGCTGCGATCGCGAAAATGATGCGCGAGTGGCGGGCATCATTTCAACTGAACCGACGATCACGGTGGGAGAGAACAAGGTGGGACAAGATAAATATCCCCTTGCGCTGGCCGGAATAGTGCCCTGCAAAGTATATGCGAATGAACCGATCAGTCCCGGCGATCTGCTGACCACTTCAGCCGAGCCCGGCTATGCGCAGAAAGCCGTTCAACCGGTATTGGGAACCATTGTCGGCAAGGCGCTGGAGCCGTTGTCTCATGGTAAGGGAGTTATTCGCGTTTTGGTCACATTGCGTTAAGACAGCGGAGGAATCGTGTGAAAAGCCCTCGACTATTCATCCTGGGAATCGCTCTGCCGATGCTGGCATTATATAGTCAAACCAGCGACAGAATGACCTCGTCAAATTACCAAATCGACCGCGGTGTATTTGCCGCTTCCGCTGGAAGCGGCGCCGGCGCCACGACATTTCTGCTCACGGATCAATTGGGCGGTAGTCATCTGGATCGTATGGAGAGTGATCGATTTGCCATTGGAACCTCGGTGCAGATGATGGTGTTGGAGAGCGATCCTTTGCCGATCGAATATTCACTCGAACCCAATTTCCCCAATCCGTTTAATGGGGAAACCCTGTTCCGCTTTAATTTACCGCAGCCTGGTCAGGTACGTCTGACCGTATTCTCCGCTTTGGGGCGTCAATTGGCGACGCTGGTGGAAGAGAATCGTCCGGCGGGTCGCTATGAGATTCATTTTTCTGCAACTGATGAGACCGGAGCCGCTTTCGCCAGCGGCGTCTACTTTCTCCGCCTGCAAACAAAAGAATTTGACAAAACGATAAAATTTACTATCTTGAAATAGCATGGCGCCCTAATCAGGAGGGAGAGTCATGGATCAACCTACGAACGAGGGTGTTAGCCAATTCGTTTCGCGGACGGTTAATCCTCATATGATTGCAGGTACATCGAGGGTATTGTGAATATTCGAACCATCATCGTAGGTCCGCTTGGAGTAAACTGTTATATTGTTTTCTGCCCGATCACCCGTAATGCGGCTGTTATCGACCCTGGGGGCGACGCCGAACTCATTTTCAATGAAATTTCAAAACAGAACCTCATTGTTAAGATAATACTGTTGACGCACGGACATTTTGATCATTTCGGCGCTGCCGCAGCGGTGAAACAGTCGACCGGAGCATCGTTGTTGATGAATGATCGCGACGAGATACTGGTTTCGGCAGCCGCAGAATCTGCGGTATTTTTTGGATTGCCGGCGCCGGAATCATTTGAGGTCGACGGCGTTCTGCGGGATGGAGATCAGATCGAGGTAGGAGAAATTCGCGGCCACGTTATCGCGACGCCGGGCCATTCTCCCGGTTCCCTCAGTTTTCTGCTGCAGGAGAGCGTTTTTGTCGGGGACACGCTGTTTTTGAACAGCATAGGGCGTGCGGATTTGCCCGGCGGGAATGAACGCCAGCTGATGCAGTCCATTCGCAGCCGGTTATTCACTTTGCCGGATGAAACTGCTGTTTACTGTGGTCATGGGCCGGCGACGACGATTGGACGCGAGAAACGATACAACCCGTTCTTTGTGTGAACATGAGTTATTTTCGCTTTTGAATAAAAGGTCAGTTAGAGAATGAATATGGTGGATATTATGGCAGAAGAAACAGGTTTAAAAGAACCTTTGGTGGTGGTGAATGAGGACGAATGTAAAGGCTGCGGCCTGTGCATCGACATTTGTCCCCAGAAGGTGTTGTTTGAACAGCCGCATTTGAATCGCATGGGTTATCATCCTTCGGGCTACACGGGTTTAGACTGCACCGGTTGCGCCCATTGTTTTTATGCGTGTCCGGAACCGGGAGCGATTGCGGTGTATCGGAAAGGATATGTCAAGGAGGAGGGGAAATAATGGCAAAGGAATTGATCAAAGGTAATGAAGCGATCGTCAAGGGTGCGATTTTGGCCGGATGTCGTTACTTTTTCGGTTATCCCATTACTCCGGCTTCGGAAATTGCTGAAGCCGCTGCGTATTATATGCCTCTGGTTGGCGGCACTTTTCTGCAGGCGGAGAGCGAGATCGCCTCGATTAATATGGTTTACGGCGCTGCCTCAGGCGGGGTGCGCGCGATGACGGCGTCATCCAGTCCCGGCATCAGTCTCAAACAGGAAGGCATTTCTTATTGCGCCGGATCAGAGTTGCCGGTCGTGATCATTGACATCATGCGCGGTGGTCCGGGATTGGGAAATATTGCGCCGGAACAATCTGATTATAATCAAATGGTCAAAGGCGGTGGACACGGGAACTACAAACTGATCGCACTGGCGCCGAACAGCGCCCAGGAAATGTGCGATCTCACCATGCTCGCTTTTGAGCTCGCGGATAAATACCGCAATCCGGCGGTGATCATGGCTGACGGTTTTATCGGGCAGATGATGGAGCCGGTTGAATTTCCGCCGCCGGTCAGCGAATTGAAGCCGAAAGAGTGGGCAATTTATGCGGAAGGGAATGATGAGGACAAACTGATCAACTCCATCTATCTCGATCCACCGCTTTTGGAGGCGCATAACATCAAATTGCAGAACAAATACGCCGAAATGGAGGCAAATGAGGTCCGCTACGAGGATTATCATCTCGATGATGCGAAATGGGTCATCATCGGTTACGGTGTGGTATCCCGCATCATCCAATCGGTAGTGGATGATTTGCGTGCACAAGGGCATCCGGTGGGTATGTTGCGGCCGATCACTCTGTTTCCGTTCCCCAAGCAGCGGATTGCGGAGTTGACGAGGAGCGTCAATTCTTTTACAGTCGTCGAATTGTCGAACGGACAAATGGTGGATGACGTCAGGTTGGCTGTTGATGGGAAAAACCCAGTCCATTTTTACAATCGAATGGGCGGGGTGGTGCCGACAGCCGAAGAAATTATGGAAAAAATTGTGAATATTATAAAGGCATAATAGATGGCGACAAAAGCATACATCAAATCAGAAAGCTTTTATCCAGTTTATGAGCGCAAATCCGGTCTTCAGGATGTGACGCATTATTGTCCCGGATGCGGTCATGGCGTATTGCACAAGTTGATTGCCGAGGCGCTGGAGGATTTCGGTGTTCGCGACAGAACCATTTTGATCAGTCCTGTCGGCTGCAGTGTTTTTGCTTATTATTATTTTCGCGTGGGCAACATTCAAAGCGCCCATGGACGCGCTCCGGCAGTCGCCACCGGCATCAAAAGGGTCTATCCGCACAGTATCGTCCTCAGCTATCAGGGTGATGGTGATCTCGCAGCCATCGGCGCCAACAACATTCTGCAGGCTGCGAATCGAGGGGAGAATATTACGGTATTTTTTGTCAATAACGCGATTTACGGCATGACCGGCGGTCAGATGGCGCCGACCACGCTCATCGGTCAGAAAACCACGACCACTCCCTATGGTCGGAAAGAAAAGAATGAGGGAATGCCGATGCGCGTTTCGGAATTGATCTCGGTGTTGGACGCCCCGGTTTATGTCGAGCGAACGGCCATCACCGATGCTCAGCACATCATGAAAACGCGCGCCGCTGTGCGCAAGGCTATCAGGAATCAGATTGACAATAAAGGTTTTTCACTGATTGAGGTGCTGTCCGCCTGCCCCTCGGGCTGGAAGATCACACCGGTTCAAGCTAAACACTGGATCGAAGAGGTGATGTATAAAAACTTTCCTCTCGGTGTTTTCAAGGACAAGAGTGGTGAACTGGAAGTGAAGGCGAGTGAGCGAAATGTTTTTTCGGCCGCGAATCTGGAGACGGCGCTCGAAATTCCCCAGGAGCAGCTGATCAATTCTCAAATGCCGGTGGTTGATCAGCAGTATAAGAATCCCCGGCTGATCATGGCGGGATTCGGTGGACAGGGAATTTTGATGTTGGGCGTCGCCCTGGCGCAGGCAGGTATGCAGGCGGGCTATCAAGTGTCCTGGATACCCTCCTACGGTCCGGAGATGCGCGGCGGTACTGCCAATTGTCATGTGAATTTATCCGAGCATCGCGTCGGGTCGCCGTTAATTTCCAAGCCGACAGTTTTGGTCGCCATGAATTTGCCTTCGCTGGAAAAATTTGAGGAATCCGTCATTCCCGGCGGATTGATCATTTACGATAAATCATTGATCAACGAGTCGCCGACGCGTTCCGATGTGACGGTGATGGCGATACCGGCGACTGAAATGGCGGATCAATTGGGTAATACTCGTGTGGCCAACATGATTATTCTGGGCGCGTATGTGGCGTTTTCCGGCATCATGTCGATCCAGGCAGTCAAAGAATCGTTGCCGTTGATCATCAAACGGAAGAACCTGATTCCGTTGAATGAGACGGCGATTGACAAGGGGATCGAGTTCGTACGGCAGATGCAGAAACAGGGCAGGTCCGGCGAGAAAGATTGAAAAGTTCACGCAATGACGCAAAG
>RPQV01000378.1 GCA_003818595.1 Calditrichota bacterium | reverse complement strand
TATGCTTGTCGCCATATCCGTCCCAATGAAGAGCGTGCTGCATCTTGTCCGTCCAGCCGAAACCCTCGAAAATATCGATCTCGGTGCCGTCTCGTCCCGATTCATCTTCGTGATGAACCCCTTCTGCAAAGAGCCAAAAAGCCACCCACCAGCCCGGCTGCGTCGGCAGCTGACATCGGATTTCGAACTTGCCGAATTTTTGTTCAAATTTGCCCAGAGTGCGGACGGCGCCGGTGGAATAATCATAGGGATCACTATCCGAATTCCGATTTTCAATTTTTCTGGCGCGAATGATCAGATGACCCTGACCGTCCAGATAAGAGTCTTCCTTCAGCCACCAGCCGTCCGGACCGGCATTGTTATTTCTTCTGTTGTATTCCGGTTGATCCCACTTTTTCTTGTCGAGCACGGCGTCATTAAATTCATCATTCCAGACAAGCTCCTGAGAAACCGAGAGGGTGTATAGATTCATCGAGAGAAAGATCATGAGGATGAATAATGTGCGATTGTTCCAGTTGTGAAACACTCTACTTTCCTTTCAACAAAATGCTATGACCTCAAAAAACAAGCGAACTCAAGCGTTCAACTGTTCACGGTTTTATTAAACCTGTTCAGGATTGTGGTCACATAAATAAAGATAACTCAAAGTTTGAGCCGAAGCAAGTTAAAGTTTATGGCGCCATTGACTTTTACTTGACACTTGTCGATAAAGTTTTTAAACTTACCCACACCGGTTAAAGGAGACAAATGCTTGAAATCTATTTTGATCCTGTTAATCTTGACGGCGACGGCCTTGGGCGATGGCCGCTTTTATAGACTTTATTGGGCGGAATTCAGTCATGAGATCAGCAATCATCGCGATGGTCGCTGGCGAGTCAATGATCCGCAACTCTCTCTGCATGAGGATTTTGGCCGACGGGAGGAATCCCGCGCCAACGGATTGGTGCTGTTGAACGCTCCGGAAGATTTGTTCAGCCTCGAAAAGGCAGTACTTTATCTGGAAATGTGGGGTGGTCATCCTCACACAGCCGACAAACGCGTCACCGTCAACGGCAAAGCAAGCTATGCTGTCCCTGATTTCGGCGTGTCCACCGGTCACTGCGTATATGCTTATCCTGAAATCGAAATCGAACCCGCACACCTGGTGAACGGCATCAACGCCTTGCAGTTTTCCTGTGACCGCGGACATGGCTTCTGGGGCCATTTCATCATGGACAATGTGGCATTGAAATGCGTGCTGCGTCAGGATAGCCTTTTTGCCCAACAAAAGAAATATACCGATTTTTCAGCCCGCGTGCTCGCACCGGCCTGTATTGAAAACGAATCCGTCGAGATCAGCCTCAGCCTGCCAAGGGTCGAGCTGAACAATATTGCGCACGTTGATTTTTTCGCCCATTACACCGGCTTTGATGAAAACGGCAACGGTCTGAATGAGGATTGGCATGGATACACTCATCGACGAGAGTTCGTTCATCACGCGGGTCGCGCGGAAAAGCCGCCCTTCCGCATCATTTGGAATACCGACATGATTCCTGATCAAAGCCGGCCCATGGCTTTCAAAGCAGTGATTCAATTCGCCGACGGGCTGTTTTACGAGACCGATCCGACCCCGGGAACGCTGCTCATCCGTGATCGGGAGACGGTGCAGATGTTTTACGGCTATGAGGCGCCCGTGCCGTTTTGGTCGAGGGATGGCAACTTGAAGACCGGGAAAATCTTTCTGCCCGTGGACATGAAAAAAATCCTCAAAGCACAGCTGCAGGTTAAAATTTGGGACGGCGGTGAGGGCGATGTCAAGGCGCCGTTCGCTATCAACAACCATCCCTACAACATCACATCGCAAAAAGCGATTCACGATGCTGTCCATACAGTGCAGATGATCGATCCCCATCATCTCACCAGCGGCGACAACCTGATCACCT
Organism: Calditrichota bacterium; assembly: GCA_003818595.1. GTDB lineage: Bacteria > Zhuqueibacterota > Zhuqueibacteria > Residuimicrobiales > Krinioviventaceae > Fontimicrobium. The sequence continues at coordinate 2,649 of RPQV01000378.1, read as the reverse complement.
TGTTATCCGATACCGAGCATCACGGTATCGAGGTTCTGCTGCCGGGACCATGCCTCATCCTGCGGATGAAAAGATGAACGGCAAAAAATAGTGATGCACGAAAATAATAATGGCATGATTTCACGATTTTCCGGCCTCGATGCATATCGATTCGGCCTAAAGGCGTCATTTAACGCAAAGGCGCAGAGGACGCAAAGGAACGCAGAGTATTTAAATTGCGTTTGTCGGCGCCGAATTTTTGTCTTGGACCATGGAATTTATTGGTTTTCTTCGCATGAAGGCACAAAGAATAAAAACAGCTATTTTGTCTCCGCGTACTTTGGTTGCTGTTGCATTAAACGTTATCATCATAGGAGGCTCAAATGCGGAATCGACTTGCCGCTCTCATCATCTTGGCATATTGCCTGATCCTGTCCGCCCAGGATGCCATTGTTGATATATGGAATGGAAACACGCCGAATTTAACCGAGGGCGCCGCCGGCATCCAGGAAGTCATCACCAACGATCCAACCTGGGGTACGCTGATCTCCAAAGTGTCCAAGCCGATTGTAGAAGTATACCTGCCTCCCGCCGACATCGCGACCGGAACGGCAGTGGTCATCTGCCCCGGAGGCGGATATGGTCAACTGGCCTGGGATCATGAGGGACATCAGGTCGCGCGCTGGTTCAATACCATCGGCGTGGCCGGATTGGTGCTCAAATATCGCCTGCCCGATCCAACCATTGTTCAAATACGACATATCGCCCCGATCCAGGACGCTCATCGCGCCATCCGCCTGGTGCGCGATCGGGCGGATGAATGGAACATTGATCCAAACAAGGTCGGAATCATGGGATTTTCTGCCGGTGGTCATCTGGCGGGAAGCGCCGCGGTTCATGCGGATTCGACATTTTCCTCTGTCGATGCCGTGGATGCGCTCAGTGCCGCCCCCAATTTTCTCATCCTGGGTTATCCGGTCGTCACCATGGGAGCCGGCACACACGCGGGTTCGAAAGCCAACCTGCTCGGAGGGGCGCCGTCGCCGGAAATGGTCGATTATTTTTCTGTTGAAAAACAGATCAACGAACGCACCCCGCCGACGTTTATTGCGGTCGCCCGAAATGATCAGACCGTACCGTTCGAGCCCAACAGTCTGACCTTATTCAATGTCCTGCAGGCGGCAAACATCCCGTCCGAGCTTTGGGTATATGACGAATCCCTGCCTCCGGATCACGGTTTTGGTCTGGGTCAGCACAGCAAAGAGTCCATCGAGTGGCCATGGCGGCTCGCCCTGTGGATGAAAGCGAATGGCTGGACGTCCATCGTGCCCGAAAAACCGCGTTATACCTTTCTGAACCTTGATCAAACCCACATTTCTCTCCCGGCAAAGGCGGCGGAGGAAACCGTGCACGTTGCCTGCGACACGACGTGGAATGTGTTGAGCAAGGATGCCGACTGGTTCACCATCAGCAAAGAAAATGGGGACAAGGTCGATTCCTTGGCGCTGAACATCAGCGCTAATGACGGCAATCTGCCGCGGCAGGGTCAATTGATCATCGGCACGGCTGTGCGCGAGGACACCATTTGGGTGACCCAGGCCACTCCCGGCCGTTTTGGCGTGTTTGTCGTCGGTGCGTCGACTGCGGACGAATGTGAAGAGGAAATCATTTCTACGGCTCTAACCGCCGGTATTGTGCTGGCGATAAAAACTGACGAGAGCGTGAGCGAGGGCGTTGCCGAGAGTGACCGTTTCGATTTGATTCTGCTGTCGGACACCGTCAGCAAGACCAAAGTCGGAGAGGCTTACCGCAGCACCTCCAAGCCGGTCATGGTGTTGGAGACGGGCTTGTTTGACAAAATGGGAATGACCGCCGTGCGCGCCTATGGGCAGGAGAAAAGTATCACCAGTCTTGTCATTTTGAATGACCAACACGAATTGGCCGCCGGCCTCTCCGGCGATCAGGCCGTATTCACCGAGCCCGTACGCATGAACTGGGGCGCTCCCGGTGAACATGCCGTCAACATTGCCGCGGTCAATGGCGATCCGGCCAAGAGCGCCATATTCGCTTATCCTGCAGGCGCTGTTCTGTTTGATGGAACCATCGCGGCCGGCAAACGCCTCGGCTTTTTTGCCGCGGCCAATTCGACTCGAATACTGACATCGCAAGGTCAAGCCTTGATGCAGGCCGCATTGACGTGGATGTTGGAACAGAGCAGCGCCGTCGACTCGAGAGGCTCGGTTCCTTGTCCCGCTGAATTCGCTCTATTCCAGAATTATCCCAATCCATTCAATCCGGCAACCGATATTGCATATCATCTGCCGGCGACCTGTCGTGTGCGATTGCAGGTATTTGATCTCAACGGTCGATTGATCGAAACTCTTGTTGATGAGGTGCAACAGCCGGGATCGCACCGCGTCCAATTCGCCGCGTTCCATTTGTCGAGCGGCGCATATTTTTATCGGTTGCAGGCAGAGGACAGGATGGCGGTAGGCAAGATGCTGCTCATTCGATAGCCCAACAGTCCTAATCACTGATCCAGTTGACTTGCTCATTTGGTTTTTATTTTTTGAGCTCCTGATAGCGAAAGCAATCCTGGGTATGATCATTCACCATCCCCACCGCCTGCATGAACGCATAGCAGATCGTCGGGCCGACAAAGTTGCAGCC
>RPQV01000377.1 GCA_003818595.1 Calditrichota bacterium | reverse complement strand
CCGGCATGTCAGCGCACGGTTCACATATTCGTGCCATTGAAGGGTGTCTTTTTCTGCGAAATTCCGGCAATGCTTTGAGCCGAATGGAGGATGATCGAGACGATTGTCAACCAGACTGCAAAGTATGACATCGACATGATGTTTGTGCGCTATCCTGCTCATGTCGGCAAGATTCTTGTTATAGTCCGCAGTGGTTTTTTGATAAAGGTCATTTCCATAGTCGATGCCGATATCTTTGGCCATAATCTGCATCAGCGTTTTAGGTTGATGCTGTCCATCGGCATCCCGCTCAAATTGATGGGTAAAAAATAAATTGACAAAATCACGCATCATCAGAAACAGTTTGGTGCGCTGCAGCTTTAAGAACAGCTGCAGGAGGGAACGATTTTTTATGAATGTTAAATGGGAGGCTTGCCCGAACACACCATAGAATTCATTGTGTCCGGTGTAGATGACCAGCAAATCCGGTTGATACTTTTTGATTATTTCTCTTTCCATGTCCAAAACGGAATGACTGGTGATGGCGGTGATGCCGCAATTAATGACTTGAATTTTTCTGTCGGAAAAATATCCCGTTAGAATGTTCTTAAGCATTGCGGGATACGCTGCATTCGGAGTGTAGGGGAAGCCCTGTGTGGTTGATTCACCCAGACAAAAAATGCGATAGGTGGAGCTTTCTTTTTTGGCGGGGAATGTCTGCGATAATGGGATGGGTGGCTTGATACCCTTGTGGAAAAAATATCGTTTGGTAAAATTTTCATTCAGTACATATTCTTCAACTTGCCCTGTTTTTTTCAAAACAAAGAGGTCAAGATTGCCGCCATAACCAAAAAGCTGCAGAACCATTTCAAACAGCAGAATAAAAATGAGGGGCATGAAAAGCAATAGCAGGATAAATACTCTTTTTTTTGCACGGCTCATGATGGTATCCGATCAACAATTAACTTAAAAAAAACCTGTCAGGATGGAAATCCTGACAGGTTTTTATTCACTCGATAAAGATCAAACTGTTTGGATGGAAATTATTTGATCAATATCATTTTCTTCTGCGCAAGTTGATCGCCGGCCTGCAGGCGATAGAAATAGACGCCTGAGGCATATTGTGCAGCGTCGAATGTGACGTGATGGAGGCCGGCTTCCATTCTGCCATCGATGAGGGCAGAGACTTCGCGGCCGAGCACATCAAAAACGGTCAATTTGACTTTGCTGTCTGTCGGCAAAGCAAATTCGATCGTCGTCGTCGGGTTGAAGGGATTGGGATAATTTTGCTGCAGTTCAAAGGCTGTCGGCAAAACATCGGTAATTTGTTCTTCAACCGCTGTTGGTTTGGTTTTCCATAGTATACCGGAAAAAACGGCCGTGGATGTTTTGGTGACATGGTGTGCCGTAACAGCCATACCGACATAAATTTGACCAGTCATTGGGATTTCAGCCTGGCCAACTTTCAGCCATGCTTTGCCGTCGGCAGAAGTCCAGCCGCTGAATACGTCGCCGACGCGCACAATTTTCACATAGCGCATCGGTTTGATTGTTAAATCACCCGCGACATCCATGCTCTCGCCGTCCGCTGCTGGACGATACTGGAAATGTTCGCCATTATCCGATGCCAGGGCGATAAAAGCATGTTTTGCGCCCGGGGTCAAATCATCACGAATCATCAGTCCGCCTTTGGTCCACGGATCAGATTTGGTCAGACTTTCCAGTTTGGCTGTCAGCTCGATATCGCCGGAACGGGTCTGGAAGGCAAAGCGGAACGCATCGGCAACTCCCCAAATATCAGCGCCGGCGCCGGCGACTGTCCAGGTTCCGCTGCTCTCAACCGCACTGCCCTCGGCAGGAACCGTGCCCAGATTCATCGTCAGCCAGTCCGCAGGGAGGCTGGCGGGTGCATAGAGCGGTGCCAATGCATTGACGAGCGTGGTATCGCGTGAACTTTTTGCGGTCAACTTTAATTGATGGCCGGGTAAAAACTCGACCGTGCCGTGATTCGCAGGAGTACTCCACACGTTGTCATTGAGAACCGTTGCCCAGGAGATAGAACCTTCGCGCGTTGCGACATCATTATCATGATTCATCGTCGCCATACCAATGACAGTGCCGACTGCCGGCGTGATTGCACGCGTAGCATCCTTCAGCACATCCCATTTCACCCGGCATTCCAGCACATAACCGCCTGTGACTTTGGCGCGGGCATAGTCCTCTGTTGTGGCGCCGGTTGTTAAATTATAACCTTGCAGATTAATAACACCAGCCAATGCAGCTGGATCCGCATCAGCGGAGTCAAGCGCGGTTAAATGGAATCCAATTTGGCCTTGTGTTATAGCGGCGGTGGGATTCGGATCTATATAAACTTCCAGAACATCATCCTGCCAGGAAGTTACATTGTTCAGATTGACCACATTATCCTTGACTTCTTCATAGATATAGAGATAATTCTCATCCCACGCTGTCCACAAGGATGCCGACAGGTCGGCATTGTTGTCAGGTTGTCCGTTGGTGTTATACGTTGCGGCTGGCATGTACACATAACCATTGTCGGGACCCATCAGGTAATTATACCAAGGATCCTTGACCGCATCAATCACCATCTCAAAATTCAGTTCCGGGACCTGGGCTTCATTCTTGACCTCGATTCCCGAGTAAGTTGCTGTCGAGAGGGCGCCGTCAAGGTGCGAGGTGACAGCCATACCGACATAGACCTGATTGGTCATCGGTACGGTCGCACGGCCGATAAAGTCCCACATTACGGCATCGACCGAGGTGAAACCACTGAATACATCGCCGATACGGATCAGCTTCAACCATTTGGGCGGCAATACGGTTGTAACGCCTGCCGTGTGAATACTTTCTTTGCCGGCTGCCGGACGCCACTGGAAGGCTTCACCGTTTGCTGATGCCAAGGCTATGATGGCGTGCGCCGAACTGTCATTCAAAGCATCGCGGATCATCAGCGCACCTTTGGTCCACGGATCCGATTGGGTCAATTCTTCCAGATTAGCAGTGATTTCCACATTACCTGTGATGGTTTGAAAAACGAAGCGAAATTCATCTTTAGGTCCCCAAATATCGGCACCTGAACCAGTCACTTTGACTTTGCCGTCGACGACCTCAGCACTGCCGGGCACTGCCACAGCGCCGATGTCCATCGTCAACCACGGTTCAGGCAGGTTGTTGGGTTCGTATATGGGCGCCAATGGATTTTTAATCCCCGTGATGGCATTCTCAGCCGAAAATTTCAATTTATTGTCGGCAAGGAATTCGACTTTGCCATGCATGGTCGGATTATTCCACACTGCGTCGTCCATAACGGTCGCCCAGGTGATGGAGCCCTCGCGTTGTGCGACGTCATTATCATGATTCATGGCGGCCAAACCAAAGATATTGCCGACAGCCGGGGTTAAAGGATTGCGGCCATCGGTCGCTTTGAGCCATTCCCATTTTACCCGACCTTCGACAATATAGCCATCAGCGACTTTTTTGCGGGCATAATCTTCTTTGGCAACAACGTTGCCGGCGGCCATGCCGTTGCCGCTCAGGTTCATGACGCCGGGGAGGTGTGCCGGGTCAACCACGTCGACGGAGTCCAACGCCGTCATGGTAATGCCGATCTGACCGCTGGTTTTTGCGGCTATCGGATCAGGATCAAAGTACATCTCTAAAATGTCATCCTGATAGGATGTTGAATTGTTGAGATTGACAACATTATCCTTGACCTCTTCGTAAAAATAGAGATAGGTTTCATCCCAAGCCGTCCACAATTTTGCGGAAAGGTCTACATTATCGCTCGGTTGCCCATTGGTGTTATAGGCGGCGGCGGGGATCAGCACATAGCCGTCCACTGGTCCGGTCAGCGTTTCGTACCAGGCGTCTTTTTCGGCATCGATGGTGATGGGAGCTTGTGCTGTCAAAACGGCAGCGAACAGCATGAATGTCGTTGCGACCACCCATAACAGGTTAATACCAACTTTGTGTTTCATCGTGACCTCACTTTTTGTTACTCTCTTGGAGAATGAATTAAAAACTTTTCCTTGCAAGTGGTTTAAAAAGGGAACACTAGATCATAAGTTTTCCTCCTTTTTTAAGAACCTCTATCCAGAAAAAATTGCTTACTACAAAAATAAAGCGAGATACCAATATTTGTTGATTAAAAAAAATATGTTTTTAGATAAAATTAGGATAGCTTGGCCGATTTTTGTATGATATTCTATATATTAATTTAATACAACTTTTTACAATGTCAACTAAAAATTAATGTATAGTGAAAAAGAAATTTGGACGTTAGAGTGATGAAGTAATGAGGTGAGGAGGTCAGGAGGTGAAAAGGTGAGGAGGTGATGAGGTGAGGAGGTGAGGAAAAATTGAAAGATTTCTTTGCGCATCTCTGGGTCCTCTGCGCATCTGCGTTAGGCTTCAGTTTCGAATAGCTCTCGTTAAATAATCAAGGTATAACAAAAAAATGCCCTGAATTCTCAATGCGTTTTTTTGTGAACAAGAAAAATTGACAATATGTGCTTATCACTTTTTCATATTGACTTAACGTTCATCAAACAACAGGGAATGGTCGATAACTCAAAT
>RPQV01000376.1 GCA_003818595.1 Calditrichota bacterium | reverse complement strand
TGATCGCCTCTCGACCTGGGGAAAGCGTACCGTTTCCCTGTGTCAAAGCAAAGATCGCCTCATGCCCTTTTATGCCATTGCCAAAAGTGTCTCGGACGGCGACAGTCAACGGCTGCGGCAGGGTCTGAAAGATGTCGCCGGTCTGCCCGTCGCCCGAAATTTTGACCAGCTGATAAGCTGGTGCAGGCAGGGCAGTTGCTTTTAAAGTGATGGGTGAATTTTGCAGATTATGAGCCGATACTGTCATCATCTGATTGTCGATCCCGGCGGTTGTTCCCAATTTCCAAAAAGCAGTCGCAGAACCATTCAGGATAGTGGGTTGATCGAATTGCGCTTGACCATTCACCAGCCCGCCTCCCGCTGTCACTTGAAAGCGAACGATGACATCGCGCAGAGGATTCCCCTCCTGATCGGTTACAACGGCTTGGAGCGAGTCCGGCAATAAAGTATTCACTATGCCGTTAAAATGGACCAAGCTTTTCCACACCAGCTTTGAAGGCGGACCGAAGGTCGTGGCGCTGAAAATCACTTTAGTATCGGGTGCTGTTTTGAGAGCCGCTTCAACGTGCTGGGTAGACGAGGATATTGATCCCAATTCCCAGATTACTTGCGCATATCCCTCACTGTTAGATGGAATTTCCACCTTGGCCTGGTCATTGACTCGCCCTGCGCCGTCAGTCACTTGAAAAACAATCCCTTGGCCTGAAGCCGGATAACCATTTGCCGTCACGACACGAACTTTTAATGGGTCAGGCACGGCATGGCCTGCTTGTGCTTTCTGATCATTGCCGGAAACGATCTGCAGACGTACTTCTGTTGCAGTGAGGGTCACCAGAAAAGAAGCCGATGATGAAGGATTGGCTTGACAATGGGCGGCGATATGTTGTTCCAGTCGATTGCCGCTGCGATAGTAAACTGAGGCCCGTCCCGATTGATCGCTATAGATCGTTGCTGAGGGGATAAACTCTGCTTCGGAATCATCACTGGTAAAAATCACGGGTGCACCATAAACCAGGTTTCCGTAGCGATCTTTAACCTCCACCACCAGCGGTTCTGCTGTCATACTGTTGGGCAGGCCTGATTGATTTGTGCCGCTGATCGCCGTAATGAGGTGCGGTTTTGAGAAATAGAGACGCTGTCCGGCCTTCGCATCAAGCATATGCAGTTCGTCTCCGTTCAGCAGCCGCACCAAAACATCCACCGTGTCTCGCTGGGCTAATCCGATGTGCTGCATCGGATCATCTTGACATAAATATCCATAGGCATTCAAAACCTCTCGATAACCAACGAGATGATTTACATCGCCGCAAAAACCCTGATCATATACCCATATCTTGGTTCCGAATCCACCCAAGTCGCCTTTTGGACCACGTCCGGTGATTTTCAGCCAGCGGTTTGAGGATTTGAGCTCATTACGATACAGTCGATTCGAATAGGCCGCATCCGCATCTTTGTTGGCATCGGCATAATAAAGATCGACATCACCGTCATTATCGATGTCCCCAACTGCGCCTCCTCGCGGATCATAGGCTTTGATTTCGACGCCGATATTTGATTTTTCGGTAAAAGTGCCGTCGCCGTTATTGAGAAAAAATCGGGTTATATCCCGCGTCTTGGGCGCGATGATGTCAAGGTCTCCATCATTGTCGGCATCGAGGAAAAAAGTGCTGAATCCCCATTGGCGGATTTTAAGAGTCGTGGTCACCTCATCGAAATAGCCATCGCCGCGGTTGCGGTAAACCCGGATATACTCGCGATTTTTATCCTTGGGAGCGACGAAAATATCCAGGTCTCCGTCATTGTCATAATCCGCGAACGAGGCGCCATTCGCGTCATTTTTCGAATCGGATAATCCGCGCGCCCTGGTTTCGTCGGTAAAAACGCCATGTCCATCGTTGATCATCAACTGATTGTTAATCTGCTTTTCCGGATTGAATCCATTCACAGGGCGGCCGTCTTCGGTCAAAGCGGTATAGTTGCGGTGGACGATGAGGATGTCCACATCGTTGTCCTGATCGATGTCGCCGGCAACAACTCCCTGCGTACCCATATAACTGTGATTCGGCGGCTGCGTTAATCCGCTGTTTTCCACGACTGAAAATGTACCGTCGCCGTTATTGCGATAAAATTCATTCGGCTGCGGAGGAATGACGATCCGATCATTTTCACTATATCGAGTTTCAGCAGGCCCCCAATTGACGGCCAATAAATCCATGTCTCCGTCATTCTCCGCATCAAAGGCGACCACTCCGCGGGTGCCATAACCATATTCATTGTACGGATCAAAATCCATGAACTTGACATGATAATAGGGCAGTTTTGCATCATCCGTCACATCAGCGAAAAATCCATTGCCGTCATTCTCATATAACCGATTCCGGTCATCGGTGGTGGCATTGTAGATATCATAGTCGCCATCATTGTCGTAATCAAAAAAGGAGAGGCCGTGCGATCCTGTCCAGCCATATTTATCTTCAACATGACGAGCCTTGTCGTTTTCCTGATAACCCGTCGACGTGCTGATATACATGGTTTCCGCAAGCTGATCGGCATAACGAATAGCGTTTGAAATGTAAATATCCGGTTTGCCGTCTCGGTTAATGTCCGCCATGATGACCCCATGTCCATAGGCGCTGACATTGTTAACCAGGTTTCCTGGAACTGCCAATTCAGCTGTCACATCCTTGAATTTTATAGTTTGACTCCAGGATGATTGTAAAGTGATGAGCATTGCGGTCAGGAAAATCAGTCGTGTCATTTGTTGTTTCATTTTATTCTCATGAAAGTATTTGTTTATTGACAAAAAACTCATATTTTGCTATTCAATTTTTGAGTGCGTCAGTCGCGATATTTCTTTCAACAACAAGGATCTTTTGATGAAATCCATTATTTATCCAACAGTGATTTGTCTCATATTATACTCGATGTCAGCCTTTGCAACAGGGAGAGAGACGATCCGCCTGAACGGCAAGTGGCAATTTGAACAGACTGACAGGGCTTTTCCGCCTCAAAAATATTCGCGCACAATTCCTGTACCCGGCTTTATTCATCTGGCTGAGCCCAAAATAGAACAATATGACAAATTATATGCCAAATCAACAATCGCACAGAATAAAACCGATCATCGCGTTTTAGATACCCAGTATGATCCCAAATATAATTGGTACCGGAAAACTATCGTCATACCCAAATCGTTGCAGAATAAACAGGTGGTTTTATCAATAAAAAAGAGCCAATATGTCACTACGGTCTATGTCAATGGCATGGATGCGGGAAGCTCAATGGAATGTTACACACCGATCGATCTGCCGATCACTCCGTTCATCAAATTTGGGGAATCCAATGAGATCGTCATTCGTGTCGGTGACCGTAATTGGCTGCCTTCTCAGGCTGCGGGCAGCACTGATAAAGAAAAGGTCATTTATCTGCCCGGGATTTGGGATGATGTGGAGCTCTCCTTTACTGGAATGCAGCGTCTTCACAAGGTAATGGTTCTTCCATCGTTGCGGCAGGAAAAGGCGACGGTCAAGATTCTGGTGCGTAATTTCTACCCGGCACAGCAAAAGTACGGAGATCCGATGGAAGACAGTCTCTGCGTGCGGGTTTCGGTGTGTGAAAAAAGTACCGGCAAAATTTTCGCACCGCCTGCAGAGAAATGCCTGTTCAGCCTGCGAGATAACCTGACGTTTATTGAACTTGCTGTTCCCATGCCTGCGGCGCATTCATGGAGTCCAGATGATCCATTTCTTTATGAGGCGCACGTCGAAATTGTTACAACCCGGGGCGAGTGTCTCGATGCCGTTGACGAGACTTTTGGTATGCGTGATTTCAGCCGACACGGCAAGTTTTTTTATCTCAATGGAGAACGATGCGAATTGCGGGGAACGAACATCACTCTCCATCGGTTTTTTGAAGATCCCGATTGTCATGATCTGCCGTGGGATAGAAAATGGGTGACCAAATTATTGTCACATTATCCGAAACAATTGAACTGGAATGCCATGCGTGTGTGTGTTGGGATTGCACCGGATTTTTGGGTTGATATCGCAGACTCGGTTGGCATGATGTTCCAGAATGAATGGCTATATTGGCAGGATCATGGTTGGGATGAACAGATACGCAGCGAATACAGCAACTGGGTATGGTCGGACGGATCACATCCTTCGATCATAATTTGGGATGCGATCAATGAGAATTGGAATGAATTTGTCGGTAATGTATTGATTCCCGACCTGAAAAAGCTTGATCCCACGCGGATTTGGGATGCCGGTTATATGACCAGCGAACATATGGCTGGGGACGAAATGGATGAACCCCATCCCTATTCCCAAGGGTCATGGATGTTCCAGAATATGGAAGAGATTCGCCGCAATCCTCTTCCCCTTGGAGATTTGCATCACTGGACCAAGGATTGGCATATTCAATTTGAGAGCAGCGCCGCTCAGCTGGTTAATGAATATGGGTGGGTCTGGTTGTGGCGGAATGGCTATCCCTCGCATCTCACCAAGGTGGTATATGATTATTATCTTGCCGCGGACGCGACACCGGAAGATCGATGGGAGATGCAGGCGTATTGGCTGCAG
>RPQV01000375.1 GCA_003818595.1 Calditrichota bacterium | reverse complement strand
GAATTGGCGACAACATACGGATTGGGAACGACGCGAATCTTGTCAAGCTCTTCCTTGGCATTCGTTTGGTTAATTGATTCAGCTATTGAGGTGAATTCATAGTGATCATGAGACAGAAACGGTTTTAATGTGCGAATGATTACATAGTCACCGGCGCCGGGATTATCATGCAACGAATCATTCGTCGCAGTGTCGAACTCGAAACTCCAGGTAAACGCCGGCGATTCGGGTGTGTGCTCGGCTTGATCCAATAAAATAAGTTGATCGGTACGGCTCTTGTCGGTAAATGCCGTCAACTTTCCCTCTTCACCGGCAAGAACATCCTTTTCCCAAAATGCAAAAGGGACTTTCTTCTGCGTCTGCATGTCGGTAATCGTGAAATTCACCGGCATCGCTGACAGCTTCCGGGTTGCGGAAATGCTGACTTCGGTTGATGTGTCCGCCCCTACTTGATCAAAAAAGTCGATTCGATAATCCGCCGGTTCGGCTATGCCATTCGTTTTGCTATATTTGAAAACGTTGAATGTAAAGCTGTATATGTCCGGTCGGCTCCATTGACAACTGTCCGGCCAAAGCTCAACAAGCGGTACGTTGAAGAGGGATAGTTTAAAACCGTCAATGACCGGCTGAACATCACCTGTCTTCACCAGTCTGCTGTCGCGTATCAAGGTATCGGGTTGTGTGAGATTGGTGACATCTATCAAGCTGTAGCTCAAAGTTGCGGGAGCGAACGCCATATTGTCTGTTTCAACCAAAGTATCTTTGAAGACGATTTGATATTGGTGTTGATTTTTAATCTGTGTACGATCGATGATCTCGTAGGCGACGCGGCCTGTTGCGGAACTACCCTCGACAAGCACCATATTTTCGAGCAGCGGGGGAAGATACCCGGCGACGGGTGACTCCGGACGACAGATGGCCACATTCGTCCCTTTATCGACATTCCCCGATTGATCAATGGCGATATATTTGGTGCATTCACTGGGAGCGATTCCCTTGGCCGGATCCCCCCGATCATAGGCAGTTACCGCATAATAATACGTATAACCGTTGCGTGCCGTCGAATCGACGTAAGAATGGACGATGCCCGTATTTTCACCCAGCCAAAAGAGGACGCCTTTGATATCAATGAGTGAATATCCCGAATATTCATTATTGAGATCAAATTGGGCCATGGGTTTACGATAGGTGGTGGATCCGTAACCGTCAGTAATCTCCGCCATATCCTGCCAGCCTGGATCTGTGGAGCGATAGATGCGGTATCCTTCGAAATCCTGCCCCAAAATTGGATCGATGGATTGTTCAGCAAATTCATCCCAGAAGAGGGTAACCTGATTATCACCTGGAATGACAGTCAAATGAGGAATGTTCGGCGCCTTGGAGAAATTATAATTTTCATTATAAGCGCGGTCGCCCCAGCTTTTGTTAATGAGCAAGTCTTCGAGATTGATGCCCATCATATGAGCGATGGAGAATCGCTCAATCTGTACAATATCCATGGGGAAATAGCCGGAGCCAAAGGTAAAATCAGTATCCGAATTCTGACTGCGATCATCCAAATAACCTGGTTTGGTTTTTTCCCAAATCAGGGCGTCATCATATCCGGGCAGTAGCGACCAAGGGGTATAGAGGTAAAAGCTGGTCAACCCAATCATGTCTGATTCACTGATGTCGGTTTTATCAAGATGAGGTTCGCCCGGCAGGTTAGTATCCACCAATCCAAATTTATTCGGATCACCGATCAGTCCGCTGATGGCGCCGATAGGCTGCCAGCCCGAAGTCGGTTGGGCATCGCTTTCACCATAATCGCCGGTGAAGGGAACGCCGTCAAGACCGACATCGTCGAGCAGCGGGTCCCAATCGCCATCATTGTCGACGCCGTCATCGCGATATTCATCAATCAACGGATTATCTTCCCCTTCGCCGGAGAAATAATCGACGTACTTGCTGCCGACGTATAAATAGGTCGTGACCTGATTGCCCACTGCCCCAAATGTCGCTCCATTATTTTCATCGACAAGACCATTCAAATTATCATCGAACTGATTGTGCTCGATTTCTTCGACTGCTTTGCCCGGCCAGAACTTGGCGATCTTGTCGTTGTAGGGTATGCGCAGCGTGTCGTTGGGCATAGCCACCTTGCTGCGTTCATAGTTTTTATAATCGATGAGGACGACCGTTTCACCCTGCTGAAGGGTTTTCTCAACGAACATGGATTCATCGATCACTCCTCCAGAACCACTTTGTCCGTCATAATCATTGTCTATGCCGTCGATGGGATTTCCGGGACTCTCTAAAAATGCGCAGCCATAATAACCAACCGGCGACCAGCCGGTATTGCCTAAATTGTCTTCATCATAGCTGTAGACAAGGCTCTGCTCCAATTCATAACCGCCATTATCGTCGCCATTGTCTCCGCCCTGAACAACGGTATTGCCAATGGCAGGACCGGCAAATTGGGCAAAGACAATCTTTTTGTAGCGCGTGGTGCCGATGTTTTTGACGTCGTAAAGGCAGAATAACAGGTCTTCAACCAAAGCATTCGACCATTGAAAGCCGCGGGCTGTCACCCGCATGCCCAATCCTCGACGCGTAGAATCGCGGCGGTCCGGATAAAAAGCAAATTCTTTGTTATTGTAATCATCGGCAACAAAAAAGCTTTCCTGATCGGCATTTTTGATGTCTTTGCCAAAATAGCCATTCCAGGAAGTGGGCCAGCCGGGGTCAACGGCGTCGTCCATCTTGTCGGGCCAATAGGTCGGCCAGCTCCATCCCCAATGACTCATCGCCAACCGTTCTTCATTAGGATTGGCAAAGCCGGGCAGAGGTAATATCGTCCACCATTCGCCATCGGGCCCCATATCTCCGGAACCCGGATCTGTTGGATCTTCCGGTTTCCAACCCATGGATTCTGAAAAAATATGGACAATGTCGCCATTGCTGTCCTTGACTTCAGCGCCTATTTTGATCATGGTCTGACCAAAATAAGCGTACCCTGAATTGATCGGCCATTCCAGAGCGATCAATTCGGAACGCAGATTTTTACCGCCTATTTCTCCGTCATTCCATATCGTGCAACGAATCTGGTTTCCAGAGTGTATTCCCAGACGATACTCGTCAAAATCGCCATAAAGTTTATCAATTTGCGCTGATAAAGGGGCAATGGACAGCGCCAGCATCATCATGTATAGTAATTTTTTCATCATCTTCTCCTCCCCATCGTTTAAAACTCTAATGAAGCGCCGAGTTGAATTTGGCGAGGCGCCGTGTACCAACCGGGCTGGTTCACATAATCCTCGACTGTGCCAATTCGTCGCGCATCATAATCCACGATTGAGGTATTGATCAGGGTGGTGTATTGCGCAGTGCCGGTGTCAGAATAAACACTCGTTTCATCGCGAATATCCAGGATGTTGTTGAGATTGGCAAACAAGTTCAGCTGCACATTGCCCAACTTGAATGAACGGTTGATATAGATATCCAGTCCACGAACATTCGGCAATCGCGCGCTGTTTTCGCGTAGGCCGGAATAGGTGGTCGAGCCGACAGAAGCGCCGCGGGGAAAACTCGGCGTGTAGGGCTGTCCGGTCCAGAACCTGCCGATGAATGAAATCACCCAGTCATGAAGACGATACCCCAGCGAAGCATTGAAGGTGTGGTTTTGATCCCAATTCAAGGGTATAATTGCCTTGCGCGGCTCCTCTTGTGCCAACAGCTGATTGAATGCATCTTCGGGGTTTGAATAGGTACCTTCCGCAATCTGGAAAGTATAATCCATTTTGGCAAAAAAGTTATTTGAGAAGCGTTTGTCAAACCTAAATGTAACGCCGCGCACGTTTGAATAGTCCTTGTTTTCATACACCACATAGGCGATGGCCGGCTGATAAGTGACAATTCTCGGACTCGTTCCCACCCAATCGCGCACATCACGATAGAACAAGGTGATATCAACACCGATATCTTGAGTGAGCTGTTGCTGCAGACCAATTTCGTACATGGCAGTGCGCTGTGGATCCAAAGCCGCATTACCGACGATTTAGAGGGCGCCGGCTTTGCTGAATTTAAAGTCAGGACTGTCATACAAGAATCGAAATTCCGGTATTTGGAAAAAATGCCCATACGAAAAATGGATCACGCCGCGATCGGTAATGGGATAAGCAATGCCAAGGCGTGGACTGAGTTGTGCCTTGGGATCCACCTTCTTATGCATAAACGCTCGCCGTTCATCCGGCGTATACTCGATCAGTTTCTCAGCAGAAGCGTCCGGATTTTTGTAACGGTTCTGAGACAACATGGGATCGTAAATGTTGGGATCACGGGGATCAGCAAGGATTACACTGTTGGCATCAAAATAGTCAAAACGCACGCCCAGGTTCAAGATTATTTCTTTCAGCTCCATCTTGTCCTGAACATAAGCAGAAAATTCGCGCGGCTTGCGCGAATATTCATCATGATAAATGGTGCTAGACGGCGGCACATACGGCGTGAACGGGACGATTTCTTCGGTGCCGTTCTCTTTGAGCTTTTTTTGGATGGTATAACTATCCAATGTGAGTTCATGAAGCCGGGCTTCGAATCCGGCTTT
>RPQV01000374.1 GCA_003818595.1 Calditrichota bacterium | reverse complement strand
GTAGTTCTGCGATAGCGGCATCGAATATTCGACGTTTCTCCGGGTGCGACAAGTGCGCAGCAATCTTGAGGTCAGCAGTGATTTGTGGGGAATGCTCCTGCAGCGCATCCATGATACGGCGTGCCTCGCGCGATAATCCGCCGCGCATATAATCAGCAATATAGTTGTCGCCGCGTTGTTCTCGCACCAATGCATAGAACAGCGGAAAATAGGACAACGAGATGAATGAAGGTCGCTTTTTGAAAGCTTTGCCATAATAAACTTTTTTGGTTGTCGCCAGAAAATCTTTTGCCTCCCAAACCAGACCGATGAATGGATCGTTCTGCACATGGACGGGATAGACTGGATTTCTCTCCCCGGCAGCTGAATGCCACATACAGGGCAGCTCGGAATGATTGGCTTTGAAGGCAAAACAAAATCCAACTGAATTGACCATGCGCTCCGCATCAGCGAGTGAATGGAGTTGATGCGCCCGAGTGCGGAAGAATGTTTCATCGCGCATCCGTTCAATGTCTTCCCGACTGAGCATCATATCTGTTTATCCTCATTGAGTCGAGGCGGACGGATTGATGGATGCATCGCGGACGAGGTGGAGAAATTCTCCTGCAACAGCTTTTCCACAATTCTGCCGTTCGCCCGCGGAAAAGCATAGCAAGGCAATGCCTCGGGTAAAACCCATCGCCATTCTGTGCAGTGAACAGCCCGCGGCGTCCCACTGACAAATTCGCACAAATAAACATAAAGGGTGATGGAAAAATGAGTGTAGGCGTGGTCTAAGGTCATAAAATGACTGATCACTCGAACCTCGATATCAAGTTCCTCTTTAATTTCGCGCACCACGGCTTGTTCGATACTTTCATTGGGCTGCACTTTGCCGCCAGGGAATTCCCACAATCCGCCCAATAATCCCTTTTCCGGCCGACGATCGATCAAAACAGTGCCGTTTTTCCAAACGATGCCCACAGCGATGGGATGATGGGGGCGAATTTTTTTGATATTCTTCACCGGAAATGCCGCCGGATTGCCGCGTAAATTGGCTTGACAGAATTTGACCACCGGACAGATTGAACATTTCGGTTTGCGCGGTGAACAGAGGACCGCGCCCAATTCCATCATCGCCTGATTATGATCTCCCGGTCGTTGTTCATTCAACAGCTGTTCTGCCTTTTGACGATAAAGTTCTAGCGCTTCCTTTGATTTATAATCTTCTTCAATCGCGAAAAGTCTGCTGAGAATTCGAATCACATTGCCGTCAATTGCCGGGATGGCTATACCCCACACGATGCTGAGTATGGCGGCGGCCGTATAGTTGCCGATGCCCGGCAAACCTTTAACCTCCGCAAATGTGCTGGGGAATTGTCCGGCATGTTCCCTGACGATCACTCTGGCGGCTTGATGCAGGTTGCGGGCGCGAGCGTAATATCCCAATCCTTCCCATGATTTCAATACCTGAGACACATCAGCGGCCGCCAAGTCGTGAATCGTGGGAAATCGGGTGATGAAGCGTTGGAAATATGGAATCACAGTGACAACCTGCGTCTGCTGCAGCATGATTTCCGAAATCCAAATAAGATAAGGATCGCGCGTTTGCCGCCAAGGCAGATCGCGAAATTCTTTGTCAAACCACTCAAGGAGCAGCTGCTGAAATTCTGATGGATCGAACTCGGTCAATACAATCTCTGATAAAATGACGATATGATTTGCTGCAGTTTGAATGAAGGAAACTGCCGCGCATTAGGTACAGCTTAAAGTATCGGCTTGATGACGACGGCGCCGATTTCATTTAATTTGGCCTTTAGTCTTTCGAACATTTTTTCATCTTCTATCATACCCACAATAGCGCCGCCTGAGCCTGAAAATGTGGCGCTGGCGCCGACTGAACGTGCCAGATTCACCATCTCTAAATTCATGCGGCTGATGGGGGTTATCTCTTTTCGCTTGTCAAAATTTTCGTTCATGATTTTACCCAATTTTTCCGGTTGTCGCGCCAATAGGCACTCACGGGCAAGGACAGCACGTTCAGCAAAATATTTCATCGCCTCGATCACATTGGGGTCACCAGCATCAAATCGGCCGCGCAATCTGCCGTGAGAGATTCCGGAGACTTCACTCAAGTCCGTCAAATAGGCGATATAGATCGGCGGCAGCAGGTTGATGTCCAGAGGCTCGTAATTTCCATAACCTTGAGCTTCCATTATTTTTTTATCAAAATCCATATAAACCAGACCTTCATATACTTGAACAACACGATCCTGCAGGCCGGCTGTAATCTGCAATTCTTCGGTTTCTACGCTGAGGATAAGATTGGGAATTTGCGGTTTGAGGATTTCGACACCGAAAAAAGTCATCAATGCCCGGATTGTCGCCGTGACAATAGCGCTTGACCCGGCTAATCCCACCTGTATGGGAATGCTGGATTGATACCGTACCGTAAAGTTGCGTTCAGGAAGGACAATACCGCGGCTTTGACAATAGTCATAGAATTTTTTGGCGGCTGCTTTGATCAGACGGATTCCGCCGTAATAACCATGATGGTTGACGTCCTGAACAAGGTGCTCCAGGTTTTTAAAATAAGAATGATCCCGATCATTGGGCAAAATTTCAAGATCAGGAGTTTCGTAGAGAGTGACTTCGGCAAAAAAATTTTTGAAAATGACCGATAATGTTTTGCCGAAATAGCCGTCAGAAGGATTGCCGGCCAAACCGGCACGTGAATAGGCTCGTGTGCGGACAATCATGAGGTTCTCCAAGTGTAAAGTAATTCTACCATTATTCAACTTTATCTTTCTTGATTATAAAAGGTCCAATTATCAGTACATCCATATCGCCGGCAAGGAATAGGGTTATTGCTTCTTCCGGGAGGTGGACGATAGGTTCACCATGAACATTGAAACTGGTGTTGAGCAACGCCGGAATCCCGGTTATCCGATAAAACTCCTGCAGCAGTTGGCGGAAGGGTGCATAAGCATCTGTACCGACCAGTTGCACGCGCGCACTTCCATCGGCATGAATAGCAGCCGCAATGTCATTCCGTTTACGGCTGCGCACATGGCAAACGCGCTGCATAAACGTATCTCCCATATTCTCCAAGTAGGCAGACGCATGTTCCGCAAGAATGCTGGGCGCGATGGGGATCCAGTGTTCACGTTTTTTGATTGCTAAAGTTATTTTATCCTTGAGTTCCGTTCTCCGCGGATCAGCAAGAATGCAGCGATGCCCCAGGGCTCGCGGTCCATATTCTTCCCTCCCCTGGAACCAGCCGACGATCTGACCCTGGCCGAGTTGTTGTGCCGCAACCTGATGGAAATCTTCTCGTTTCTCATAGTATATCCGGCTGCCGAAACGGCGAATGGCCGTTTCAATGGCGCGTTCAGTGAAATCGACGCCCCACCCGGTGTCGCCCAACGAGAGACGAACCGGTTTGCCGGCCAATTGTTTGCGGATGTGCAGGGCGGCACCGATGGCCGTCGAGCCGTCACCGGGATGCGGATGGATATAAACCTCCTCGATTCCCGGCAGATCGGCTGCCAATCGATTGATCTGCACATTGGCAAAGACGCCCCCGGATAAAACCAGATGACGAAATTGATGACGAGTTTGAAGGTGTGCGATATATCGCACTATATTTTCTTCCCACAAATGTTGGGCTGCTGCGGCAACTTGCGCCGGCGAGGTTTTGGCTATCCATTTATTCAAAAAGTGACCGGTGCGGCTGGCGATAAAAGCATCCGCCCTCGGACTCTGGATGTAGTCAACCCAAAACGGATATTTATGCCAAACGCCGTCGCGAAAGCAGGTGGTCAGCTTTTTCAGCCGATCATATGCCGGTTGAAAATCAACTGTTTTAGCCAGTCCCATGGTTTTCCCCTCTTGAGCCATATACTTGAATCCCAGAGCTACAGTGACGCCGGAAAAGTAACACCCCGTGGCTGTCATCGGGATATCCTCGAGGAATTCAATGCCGTCTCCCTGACAGCGATAAACGGCGCCGGCGACATTATTCCCATCGAGATGCGGAGCAAATCCGCCGTAACTGATGGCCAGTGCGTCTTCAAAACCGCTGGCGAAATATCCCGCTGATACATGCGCCAAATGATGATCGATCCAGTGAAACTTGGCTGCCGGCACTCCGATTTCGAACAGTCCGTTCATCTTTTGTGGATCAATCACTCCTTTTTTGATGTTCGCTGTCAGATACCGGCCGAGTACCAGCGGGTGACGCAGCATGACCCGTATTAACGAGCGCGGCAAATCAAAAAAACCGTCCCGCCTTAGGCTTTGATAATAGCGCGGCGGAGGATAAGCGCAGGCAAACGCGTCAATGTCCTGGAGGCGAAGAGCGGTATAATCCAGCGCCGATTGTATCGCCTGCAAGGGGAATGAAGAATCATTTTTTATGCGGCTGATTCGTTCCTGCGAAAGCGCAAACGCCAGTTTATCATCCTGAAGGATTGCAACACAGCTGTGGCTGTGGTTGCCGGTGACATCGCTGATGCCTAAGATATTCATTACCTGACTTTCATCGGGGATTGTATTTTCATCGTCGGCAAATTACTCAAGAACGTCTAAAGTGCAGACATAAAGTTTATT
>RPQV01000373.1 GCA_003818595.1 Calditrichota bacterium | reverse complement strand
TGGCTAATCGGAACCCCGGCGTCAGGTTGAGCACGCCATTCACTCCAACCTCGACAACCGCAAAATTGTCACCGTTTTCGTATTTGGCCCAATATTCCTCATCGCGGTAATTCAATTCCCCCACTCCGCCGACAGCGGTGATCTCCCAATGGATCATCTTGTGCGAGTGATGGATGTATGACAGAAACAAGCCGCCATAGTTGAAGGTCATGATGAGTCCGGCAATTTCGCGAATTTCAGGCGCCTTGATTGCGGTCGACAAGCCGTAAATTCCCAGGCCGACAACCCACTGATGATTGATCACCCAGCCGCCCTGAGCGCCGACGATCAGACTGCCCTCTTTGGGTGCGCCAACCTGAGAAAATTTCAACACCGGCGCAGCATACGCGCCATGTACAATCGGCGTGGAAAGCAGGGTTTTTTCCGGCGGAGTTGAAACCGTCTCGTCGGACGTCTCGCCTGATGTCTGCGGCATCACCCTGGTCGAAGCCAGGAAAAGGTACCCGATTACAATTATAAATGACAAGTTGATATGATTAAAATATTTCTGAAATTTCATCGCTTCCTCCAAAATGTCGTGCTGATGATCGCGGCGTGGCGATTGCGGTTCAAACCTCATGTCCATAAAGTACATAAAAAAGGACAAATTGCATAGGGAAGAATAAAAAACGGGATGATGGTCGTACCATCATCCCGTTCGAGGAGGAAGCGTAAATTCACTTACTTAAATTTTATCAACCCAACACCTCTCATTACGAAATCGAGATCATAAAGTTTCACTAACGAAGCTTGTAAACAAAGGTGATCAGCCCCTGAACCGACTTTTGTTCTTCCAGGGGAGATAAGGGACTGAATCGCCATTGACGCATGGTTTTCATGGTGAGTGCTTCGAGTTCCGGATCACCCTTTTGCATCGGCAGCATCTGCCCGATTCGGCCGTCCGGCAACACCCAGAAGCGAATTTTCACGACGGCTTCCCGCTGAAGACCGGGAGGATAGGTCGGCAGCACTTGGGAAAGGATCCTTCGCTTGGCGGCATCTCCTTCAATGGTGTACGGAAGATTGCTGTTGCTCCCGGCGCTGTTCGTCGCCGTGCCGTCCTCTTTTTCATTGGCTTGATCGCTATTATTATTTTGAGCATTTTCAGCTCCGGTCGAACTAACCTCGGGAGATTTGCCTTGGTCGTCCTTTTTCGTCTGATCAGAATCTGCCGTGGGCATTCCGTTCGTTTCGCGTTCAGGAGTGATATTCACTTTATCGCGTTGAACCGGCAGCTGCGGCGGCTCTTCCTCCTTCATGGTTCGTTTGGGCAGTGAGACGGGAGGAGTCACTGTTTTATGGGCCGACTCGTCTTTGGGTTTGGCCTTGGTTGTGGCTGTTTCTTTGATTTTCTCAACCGCGCCCTTGCTTCCGGCGGATGAAGCGGCTTTTGCAGCAGGCGGGGTCTCTGTCGACATACGCGATTTCGAGGCGGCGGAAGCGGGGGACATGAATCCGATTTCCGCAAACTCGCTGCCCAAATCCAATCCTGAGCGAACCAGCAGAAAAATGATCAGCAGAACGATATGAAAGCATGTTGACAAGACGATGGATTTGTCTGTGTCTGTCAGTTTATTAAAAAGCTGCTGCATCGGTTCCTCTCTACAAATCGGCTTCGGTAGCGATCATGAACCGTTCGGCTCCGGCTAATTTTGCCAGGTCGATCACTCGAATAGTCGCTTCCAGGGAGAGATCCTTATCGGCGCGAATGACGATCAGTTTATCCGGAGTTTTGCTCAGCATTTGCCGCAATTTGTCCGCCAGCTCGTCGCGACTGATTTGCACCTGATTCAGGTAAATCCGCTCTTTCTGGGTGATCGTCAGATAAATTTTATCCGAATCATCCTGAACACCGGTTGCCGCTTTGGGTAATTTGATTTTGATACCCGGTTGAACCACAAAAGATGAGGTGAGCAGGAAAAAGATGAGCAGCAGCATGACGATATCGGTCAACGAGATGGTGGAGAAATTGACAATTCGTTTACGCGTTGTAGCGATTTTCATGACTTGATTCCTTTTCCTGAAGCGTGTCCAGCAATTCAGTCGAGCTCACCTGCATTTCGAACACGTGATGCTCGATTTTGCCTTGAATATAGTTGTAGAATAACAGCGCCGGGATTCCCACGATCAGTCCTGCGGCAGTGGTGATGAGGGCTTCCCAAATGCCTCCGGCGAGCACACCGGCGTCAACATTGCCGCCGAGGGATTGAACCTGCATGAACGCCTTGATCATTCCGGTGACGGTGCCTAAAAATCCGATCAAGGGACTGATGGCGGCTACGGTTCCGAGAATTCCCAGATTTTTTTCCAATAAATAGACCTCAGTTTGTGCAGCCGCCTCAATGGCCTCTTTGATTTCCTCTCGACTGCGGTCGTGTTTCGCCAATCCTGCGGCGGTTATTTTGGCGATCGGCCCCGGCGTGCTTTTTGCCAAATCGACGGCTTCAGCCAGACGATCGCGCAGCAGCATGTTCTTTACCTGCAGGACAAAAGTCCGAGTATTGATCTGAATTTTTCTCAGCGCCAGCAGCCTCTCGAAGAGAATCGCCACGGCAATAAAAGAGCAAATCGCCAGCGGAATCATCATAAAACCGCCTTTGACGGTCAACTGCAGTAGGGTCATGAATTATCTCCTGATTAAAGTGATCATTTGCTTTTAAAAAACGACGCGAACACCTGCTGAAAAAATGAATCTCATTTCCGGATAGTTTTCCCATTGAGAATAAGAGGTATTGAATAGATTGTGGATCGAAACCAGCGCGGTCACATGCTGCCCTAATGGTTTTTGCGCATCGATGTTCACTAGGAAAACGGAAGGCAACTGCTCCTCACCTCCAAGCCTCTTTTTACGCGCTCCCCAAAGTTCTGCCCGAATCCCCAGGTTCAGATCATGCAGGAGGGTGATATCTGCGCGGATGGGGAGGTAGAAATCCGGTCGATAAGGAATTTTGTAGCTGCTCGGCTCACCTTGTGGACCGGCTGAAATACCCTGGTCGGAATAATCGATATATGAAATATAGAATTGCACCGAATTGGTCAATTCGATCACCGCACCCAGTTCTATTTCGGAAATCTCGATGTCGTTCAAATGGTCTCTGGTGATCAGCCAGGTGGTAGTATCAGCCTGCCAAAAATAAAGGCTATTCATCCATTGTTTCTGAGCCGAGGCTCTCAACCGCACCATTTTCGAGGGTTGAGTTTCAACCTTTATTTTCACCCCGATTTTTTCATCCGTCGGATCGAAGGGAATATTGTGTGCGAGGTATTGATTCTGGCGCCATAATTCCGAAAACGGGGTGTATTGAAGACCGCTGGAAAGCAGCAGGGTAATGCCCAAGGGGGGACTGGGGATGAAATTCAGACGCGCGAAAGGCGAGAAACGGGAAATCGCCGACGAATCGTCGTGTGCGAAAGAGGCATAGTTGATTCCGGCGGCCGCGGTCATCTTGGATGAGAAAGGATAAAGCCATTCAAATCCCAATCTGCCCATTCTGCCTGCCTGCGTCAAGGTGTCCGCGTCACTGTCATTGGTTTCCCGCAGATAATTGGCCTTGAATATCAGTTGTGATTTGCGATACTGGGAGTTCAGACCCAGACGGAAATGCATCAGAAAATTACTGTTTTCGTCGG
The DNA here is from genome assembly GCA_003818595.1 of Calditrichota bacterium. Taxonomy (GTDB): domain Bacteria; phylum Zhuqueibacterota; class Zhuqueibacteria; order Residuimicrobiales; family Krinioviventaceae; genus Fontimicrobium. Next base: position 921 of record RPQV01000373.1, on the reverse strand, counting down.
CTGTTGACCCTGTCGTATCGCCGGCCAAAGAGAGGCCGCCTATTTCCAGGCCGGCGCTGCCGTCGGTTATGGCGTTGAAATCGTGAAAAATGTCGGCGCTCAATTTGCCGCCGACCATTTGGCGCTTGCTGTCCTGACGGCGATATCCATTCTGCATCATCCCGTAGAAAGAGCGCTGCACCACACCCCTCGCCATCATCATCGTCCGCTCATCGAGGCGATAACCGACTTTGCCGTTGAGTCCGAGGTGAGCATATTTGGAATTCGCGAATTGTCCTTCACTGCGATTTACCCAGCCGGAAATCAGCATATCATCTTCGGGTATGGGGCGGCGGTGTCCGGCGGCACCCGAGAAGGTGTATACTGTGCCTCCGGTCAGACTGCCCCAGGTCTGTGATTTGTTGAGCGAATCAGCGGCAAAGGATGGTTTTCCTTCGTCAAGGCCTGTCCAGTCGCTCGAATACTCGGAGCGAATGGCTGTCAGTGCGGGAGTTTCCGGCGTCAGGTTCTTTTTATCGTTGATGATTCGATGAGAACGATCCTGTCCAAGGATCAGGACGTCCGGCAGTTCCAAATCCGGATTCTTGGGTTCGGGTTTGAGATCACCGCGAACGCTTCCGGTGCTGTCCGAAGGCAATTCAATCTCAGTCTGGGGATTTATTTTTTGGGCTGATAACCGCAGTGCCATAAACGACATGATGATGAATGTGAGCAGGAAGGTCTTCATCTCGTTTTTCTTGCCAAATCTTTCACTCATAAACCCATCAACTTTTGCAGACGTTCTTTGGATTTTTCGACATATTCTGATTCGCCCGGATAATCGCGGACGATGGAGCTGTAAAGTCGCCGCGCTTCATCAATGCGACCCAGCTGTTCATTACAGGCGGCCGCGTCGTAAATACTGCGCACTACCCATTGTGT
>RPQV01000372.1 GCA_003818595.1 Calditrichota bacterium | reverse complement strand
TCGCGACATCGGCGGCAGCGAACGCAATATTCATCAAAAGGCAACGGACATTTATGCCGCCGAAATGAACGCTGCCAATCGCGAGCTGATCAACCGCTTTGAGAAAAAGGGAAAGGCAGCCCTTGCCCGCGCTCCGCGCGTATCCTTTCATTCGCTCATCGAATAAAGTGAAGGGCAGTCGTGAAACCAACATCCGTTACTCAATGGAGCCGATAAAATGCCCAAGCAATTCACCTGGACGCTAATCTATCAGGAACTTGCCCACCAACCGGCAAAATGGCAGGATCGTCAAAACGAATTCATTGTGTTTTTAGAAAACCTGCGCATCGGCATTCCTGTAAAATTGAAAAAGCAGTGCTTGATTCTCATCGCGCTCTGTTCTTGTTTCTTTGCTTGTTCGGAGAAAAATATACCTTCTCCCTCAAGTAATAAAGAGATAAAAGAATCATTTGAAAAATTTTCCACAATTACCCCGGCAATAAATGATCTCGTCCGCATGGAAATCGATCAGGCTGTGCAGCGCAATCGTATTATCGCCGCAGATTCGATTGCCGAAAAAATTGAGAAACTGGACAATGTAGCAGCAGCCGCAGCCACCGAGAGCGGCGCCCGCATCATCGTCACCATGAAGGATGGCCATCATTACAATGTGCTCGTCGGCCTGCGGAACGACGAGAGAGTGTTCATGCCTGTCAGCGGATCTCTTGCCATTATGGAATCGCCTCGATACTTACATGTTCTCCAAAAGCAGGGCGGGCCGAACCAAATTGAAGAGTATCCCGAGGGTAAAAAGGCATTGATTCTTGCGCCCTTTCAATGGTCCTTTCAAGAAGACCTGGATCACTATTCCCAACTGCTCACCGACGCTGGTTTTTCGATTACGATGTTCACAAATCAAGAAGTGACGCTGAGTCGATGTCGCGGGGATTATCTCGCTGGTTTTGATGTCATCATATTTGACACGCATGGCGGGGCGAATGCAAAGACAATGGATGGCCATATTACGACAGATTTACTGACAGGCGCAGAGGTCATTGATACCGATTGGGATCAGCTGAATGAGGACGAATATAACGCGCTTGGCCAGGCCACCTTGGATGGCGGCGTCGTTTATTGGGCAATAGGCGTTCCATGGCTGAAGGAGACTCTGACCAAACCGTTTCCCAAATCATATTTTCACGCTCTCGCCTGTGAGAGCGCCATGATCGATCATGGTGAAGCCTCGTTGTCAGAATTTTTACTCTCACACGGTGTTGGCGGATTTAATGGCTATGATGCTGTCATAGCGTCTCGATTGGCGCAAAGCATCTTTGCGAGTCTCCTGGAGAATCTGGGCTCCGGCCAATCGCTGAAAGAAGCCAGTGATAACGTTCGCAGCGACGTCTGGCTTAGAGGCTTGGCTTACGTGTCCCGTTTGTATGGGTATAAAAACTTGAGTGTTGATCTCCTGGATGATGACCAGCGAATCGAAGCACCCTATTATCTGATGGCAAATTCTTTCCCCTATCAATACTGTAAGGTCGATTTTTTTGCCAAAGGGCGTTACAACAGTAGTTCTCTTGGGGAGTATGATTCTTACACGAGCAAAACCATTACTGTCCAAGGCATATTCTCGAACAAAGTATTCAAGGGTGCTTATGATCTCAATATGGGTTCATCCAAAGACAGCGCAAAAGTGGAAATCGCCGTCGATGTTGCCAAGCATTTGATAACCAGTTTCGTGATGTCCGGCAGTACGGTCGCAGCCACCAGTATCGACAAGTGGTCTCTCGAAAGCTCAACTATATCTTTGGCCGGCAGCGACATCAATAGTCATTTTATCATCAAGGGTTCGGATATGGCAAAATATCTTGGCCCGGTCAAGCGTCGAATGACCACTCTTGCAAACGGCCAGGTCGCGGAGGAAACAAATTTGCTTTATCTGATACCGACAGAAGACAGCCGGCTGGAGATTACTTTCTTTGATCGATAAGTGCAAAAGGTTGCTTCCGCATAGTCGGTCCTGACATTTTCTTTCCGCATCGCCCGCTCCATTTTATCCATCCCATTCCCGAAATTAAATTCAACTCTGCTTGGTTTTCCTGATAAATTTGGGGAGTACCCTGTTGCGCTTTTCCGCTTGATAATTCCTGTGAAAATTGCTAACATAGCGCACTGATTTACACCGACCTTCCCGGAAGCTCGGAGCTTCCGGGAAGGTGAGTTCGCGGAAAGGGAGCCCGTTATGCCGTCGCCCAGTGTCTTTAAAAGTTGCTGAGCATCAAACGATAAAATGAATATGACCGATTCATTCAAACCTGAAGAACTCATCCCGCTGCACGGCGGCTACCGTCATCTGAAAACCTTCCAGATCGCCAGTTGGTGTACGACGTGACAGTGCGGTTCTGCGATCAGTACATTGACCGGCGCAGCCGCACTAATGACCAAATGGTGCAGGCAGCGCGCAGCGGTGTGCAGAACATTGCCGAGGGCAGTCAGGTTTCCGGCACCTCGAAGAAAATGGAGATAAAGCTGACCAACGTTGCCCGCGCCAGTCTGGAGGAACTGCGGCTGGACTATGAGGATTTTTTGAGGCAGCGGGGGCAGGAGCTCTGGCCGCCCGATCATCCTTCTTTGATGAGATTTAAAAATTTGAGGTGCAAAAACGTCAAAGATGTGCAGCAGTGGGTTCAAAATGAGCGTCGGCTTTGCGCTGCGGGGACGCACAAGGACGAACAGGGAAACCAGCCGCCAAGACAAAACGGGGTGTCCGTGCCTGCCAATGCAAGTCCGAGCGCCCATGTGCCGAGGCATGCCCAATTTGTGGCCAATGCGGCGCTCTCCCTTCTGAACATTGGCTGCTATCTCCTTGACCGTCAGATCAAGGCTCAAGCGGCAGCTTTTGAAAAGGAAGGCGGCTTTACGGAGCGCCTTTACCGCGTGCGGCAACAGAACCGCGCGCGTCCCAAAAATCGACGCGAATGATCTCAACGGCGCGTCGTCTGATTGCCAGACGGTTGCGCAGGCAGCGACGAGTACCTGCCGGTCGTCAATTCCCCGTGCATGGGCGTTTGCGGATACACCGGCGACTGATGAGGCGGGAGCGCGGTCTTGCTGAATGCTCATTTGAACGGCATGAGAGAAATCCTTATTAACGATGATCGTTTTCTGCAAATCAATTCAATACATGAGACGCCAAGAATGAAAAAAATGATTCTACTCCTTGTCTTTGTTCTTGCACTATCAACGACATGCGGCATCTTTGAATCTGAGAAAAAAGACGATCCTGCGACGATCAATCAGAATTTCTCTCATTTTGCAAAGAGTCACTATTTTGAAATCACCAACACCGCCGGAAATGCCGCCAATCCGCCGCAAATCATGATATCGAGCACGTCATCAGACACCTTGATCTTTCACAAGCAATACATTGATGTTTGCAAAGCCGCAATTTACAGCATCGAACAGATTGTTGCGACCGGTCGAGCGAACATGATTTACGTAGACGGAACTTGGCGTCATGGGGTGCTCACCGCGGGCTGCGACGCTTATTTTCCACCGCTTTTATTGCCGCCCTTTGGGCAGCATGAGGAAACGATTAGGCCGTTCCTTTCGGCGGGCGATTATTTGTTAACGATAGAATATTCACAAAAAATATTTACTCCACCGCAAGAGCGAAAAACGGTCAGTGTTTTTTGTCAAGTTAAATAAAGAGTCTGAGCAGTAACCTGCCCTCCTCATTGCGGAGTCTCACTTTTAAACATAAGCAAGGCAAACATGCCCTCTTCACCTTTAAAAAACCTCAAGAACGCCCTCTATTCCCCCTGCGGCCTCTGTCCGCGCGAATGCGGCGTCAACCGATTGAAAGGCGAGGCGGGGATCTGCGGCGAAACCGCGGCGCTGCGCGTCGCCGCCATCGAGGCACATTTCGGCGAGGAACCGCCGATTTCGGGAACAAATGGATCCGGCACGGTCTTTTTTACCGGCTGCACCCTGCGCTGCGCCTTTTGTCAGAATTTTCAAATATCCTGTTTCCACCTGGGTGAAAACTTGAAAGCGAATCAGGTGGCCGAGCGCTTGGTGCGGTTGGTCGATCAACGCGCCATACACAACGTCAATTTTGTCACTCCGGATCATTTTCTGCCTCACACCATTGAAATTGTCGAGGAGCTGCGTCGACGCAATATCGATCTGCCAATCCTGTACAACACCTCCGGCTATTGCAAAGTGTCTTCACTGCAACTGCTCGAGGGCATTGCCGATATGTATCTGCCTGATTTCAAATATAGCGATGCAGAATTGGCGGCAGAATTGTCGCAGGCCCGCGACTATCCGGAAATCGCCCTGGCTGCCATCGTCGAAATGGTGCGACAGACCGGTTTTTTGGATTCATTTATGCACAATCGCGCATTAGCCTCGCGGGGAGTGCTGGTGCGCCATTTGGTGCTCCCCGGCCGGGTGCAGAATTCCATTAAAGCGCTCACCATGCTCTTTCTTGAATTCGGCCGTGACCTGCCCCTCAGCTTGATGTCTCAATATTGGCCGGCACGGAGCATCGATCAGCCGGAAATGAACCGCCGTCTGCGGACGCAGGAGTTCATGCAGGTAAGTGAACATGCT
>RPQV01000371.1 GCA_003818595.1 Calditrichota bacterium | reverse complement strand
TTCTGATGATTTCACCATGTCGATTTCGCCGTCGAGTTCAATGCGCATGGCTTTGTTTTTTACCCAGATAGTGCGTGGAAATTCGAGCTTGATCGCTCCCGCCAGTCTTTTGAATGCATCAAGAGATGGTATTTTGATCTGCACCACGATCACCGTATCCGGCGATTCTATTGCCGTCGCCGCTGTTTTTTGCAGGGATTGCACCAGCAGTGGTGCTTCCAGTTCTGCGACAGCCGTTCTGCTGCCTGAGCGCCCCAGATAGTCGATGTCCAGCAACGCGCGCTGCAGCGTTACCTCTCCATCCACCCGCAGCGAATCCCAATCTCCTTTGAGGCTCATATCGGCTTGAATTTGAACCTGGTGCTCCGGTCTGCTGGAAAGAAGCAGTTGTTCGGCATTCAACCCCAGATTCACATCCTTGATGTTCACTCCGGCCGGGGATATCTCCCATCCGGCAATTCCCTGCAGCTTGAGGACTCCTTGGTCGCGCCGGGCGGAGAGTTGATCGAGGATCAGATGGGTCGGCGTTAGGGTCGATAAAAGTTGCAGGTTGTCGACCTTGAATCCCAAACCATGGTGCGCCAATCGGCCGTTCTCCACACGAATGAATCCGTGCGTCTGCAGATGATCCCAGCTGTCGCTCGCTTCTACATAAAAGCTGAGGTCGCCGAAAAATTCATCGAATAAGCGCTGTTGCGGCAAGAGTTCCTGCAGACGGAGGTTTGTCGCTTCCGCCATGAACTGCAGGGGTTGGTCATGAGGGAATTTCCATATTCCCGCCGCCGGCGAGAGGATCAGCGGCAGTTTAATATTCAAGGTCAGGCTGTCGGTATGAGGGGTGAAGACGATGGCGGAAGAGAGCATGCGATTTGCATATTGGGCAGAACCACTCAGGCCGGCGATTTGAAATCCCCGGAAATGCGCCTGCTCAACATCAAAGGTCAATGCGCAGACCGGCTCGGTTGCCGTGCCGTTGATTTGAGCGCTGAGAGACAACACTCCGCCGAACTCGCCGGATTTCCCCAGCACTTGCGCAAGCGTGCCCAGATTCTGACCGATCAGAGATAATTTAAAATTTTGTTCCCCGGCGAGGCCGAGAAATCCCTGAGCATAAGATCGTGAAGGCGCGTCCGTCGACAATCGCTGAATCTCCAAATTATCCACCCATATCCCCTGATTTTTGAACACCACCCGAGTTTTTTCACTGCCGCCCTGCCATTGGTTTTCGCCGAACCGCAACTGAATGTCAGGAATCCGTATGGTCGGTTGCTCGCCAAAATGGCAGCTGCCCTGCAGTTGGATGTGATTTGATTTTTGATCCAGCTCTATCATGGCGTGCAATGTATCTTGATTGTATGATCCGCTGATTCGAGCGCGGTTGATGCTCACGTTCGACCAGAGTGCGTTCTGCAGATCAAGCTTCAAGCTGGTTTGCAGGCGGTCGTCAATCCAATGGCCGTCAGCCTGAAATGACAGTGAATCAACTCTATATTTTTGCCAATCCAGTACGGCACCTTTAACCAGGGTCGAGAAGGACAAAGAATCGGTTTTACCCGAAAGATGAGCCGTTAGCAAGCCTTTGCCTTGGAGGGAGTCAATTCCGATGGTGGCGAAAACCGGTTCGAGATTCATCATTGTTGATCGAATTGCAAGATCGCTGCTCCCTTCGAGACTAATCAAGCCTTCCGCCTGTACAGTGCCTTCCGGTCGCGACAGATAAAAGTGATCAACGAGAAAACTCTTTTCCTTGACCGAAAAGGAGGTCGTGAGCGTGTCAAAAAGTATCCCGGTAATGGACGACGGGGAAAAATTCAGTTGAACATCCGCGGTTGTGCGTTTAAAGTCGAAAAAATGACCCTGACTCTTCAAGTTGAAATTGAGCGACGAAGAGGGGAATGACGGCAGGAAATAGGCAAGATTCAGGTTATTGACCGCTGTCTGCAATTGAAAGGGTTGAGTTTGAGCCGGCGGATTGGTTGACAGATCAAAATCTGCTGCGCCGCCGGACGTGGTGATATGGCCGGAAGCGAAGAGTCGTCCACGATCCCAATCGCCTTGCGCTGCAAATTGATCGATCATCCATCGCTTGCTGCCGCTGTCAAACGCGTTGATTTTGGCGTGGATTATCGAGTCATGCAGTGGATAACCCCTGCCGTGAACATCAAGATCAAGATTCAGGCGAATTTCCTGGGTTTGTCTGGGGAACCACTCTGAAACCAGGATGTCGCGGAGACGCGCCGTTGCGCTCCATTGCAGCGATCGGTTGAGCGAATCGTTGAACACTGCCTGAATCGGAGTGATATGACCCTGTATCTGCAGCAGATGGCTTGAATCGGTCACTTTCAAGTCGAACTGCAGGTTTTCCTGCTGGTGGGCGGCATTCAGTGTGACCGTGGGGTGTCCCGGTATGCGCAGCATGGGCATTAAAAATTGAAACTCCTCCCAGTGTACTGGATCCGTTTGAAGAAGGAGATGCGTCTGCGAAAACAAGGGGGGTTGAGCCTGCCCCGAAATCGAAATGGCATTGCGGAGGGTATTGAGCGAGAGTTGATGTAAGGTAATTCCAGAATCATTTTTATCGATTTGAAAGGAAAGATTCTTGATCATCAACTGGGGATCAACCAGTTCGCCTTGAAAAGAATTCAAAGTTAAGGAAAAGAAAGGCGGCGCAACGGTGGCGGAGAGCTGAAGATCCAGGTTTTGCAGTTGTTGCGGCAGCGATCGATCGATTTCCCAGGCGATCTGTCCTCGGCGAATCCTCAGCTGATCAACCTGCAGTTTAAAAGGAAATGGTGCCCTCGCCCCGGTCTGCTTTTGTGGCTGCTTTTTGATGTGATCCGGCGCCGTTTTATCGCCGATCTTGAACAGGTTGGTGAGATTAAATCTGGACGAATCGATATCAATTGAATGGATGTGCAGCTGTTTATGCAAAAGAGAGCGGAGGGAATAATGGATGCGGCAATAGGGGAGAACGGCGATTGTGTCTTGATCCGTCATCAGCTCGATGTGATGCAGTTCGATGGTGGAAAACAGATTTCCATCGATTGCAGCGATCGATACTTGTCTGTTCAATGACGCGGAGACGGTTCGCGAGATCACCTCGGCGAGGTAATTTTTAAAAATTCGGGTTTGCGTCAATAATCCGGCCATCATGAGAATGATGAGCAGGAAGAGCAAAAATAGTAACCCAAATTTCAATACTCTGCGCATGAGTCGTTCACCTGTTAAAACGCTTCACCAATCGATAAATGCCAACGATAATCGTTCTGTTTGTCTCTGATGGGTTTGGCGATGTCAAAGCGGATGGGACCAATCGGCGTTTTAATTCGCAATCCGATGCCGATGGCATAACGCAACTCGTCAATATCCATGGCGCCTTTATTGATCCAAACATTACCGGCGTCCACAAAAACAGCTCCCTGCACGATGCGCCAGAGCGGAAAACGATTTTCCAGGCTGCCTTCCAGGTAACTGCTTCCGCCGAGCGGCTTGCCTTCGCTATCCTGGGGGCCGAGTTCATGACGGTTCCAGCCGCGCACGGAATTGGCGCCGCCGGCAAAGAACAGGTCTTCCACCGGGATAAATCCAGAGGGATCAAATGAGTTTATGTTGCCGAAACTCAGACGCATGGCGGCAACTGTTCCCATCAAGGAATGAAAGCGACGCAAATCGACGATCCATTTCAGGTACGGGTATTGTTTGGTTAAAAGTCCGTTATATTTGATGTTGAAGGAGGCGTTCATCCCCTCATGGGGAGCGAACAGGTCATCAGTCGTGTCGAACGAGAGGCCGAAAAACAAGCTCGACTTGTTGTATAGGTTGTCCAAAGAATCGATCCCGGCGAGTTTGCCGACGCTGGCGGTATCCAACAGTACGTTTTCAAAGGTATAAGTGAGGCCGGCCTTGGTGGGATCGCTGATGGGGCGTTGTAATGAAACATGGGCGCCCAGGCGGTTCAGATGGTAGCCGGGCTCCAACTGGCGGCGAAAAAAAGGATTCAAACTCAGGGTGGTTTTCAAACCCAGGACCGCCGGTTGAGTGAGCTGCAGATCAATGCGGATGGGTTCAAGATAAGAATGCTTAAAGTCGAGGTTCAGACGTTTGGCATCGCGCATAAATCCCAGCCACTGGAATTGCACGAGGGAACGAAAGCGGTCTTCATTGCCATACCCGATTCCGAGCTTGGTGGAGAATCTGTCCGCCTCGCGAACGAATACGTGCACCGGGATGTCCACCTGAGGAGTGGGGGGCGCCGACGCCTTGACGGTCACGTATTCAAACAGATTCAACCCGTACAGCTGTTGCTGTGATTCATCCAGTCGCTCTTTATTAAATATTTCACCCTGGTGAAAATCAAGCTGTTTGCGCAAGATCGCTTCACGGGTGTGAAGATGGCCTTGAATGGTGATGTCGCCGAACCGACATTGGGGACCGCTTTGAATCTCCAAGTCGATGACCACTGTATTGTTGCTCTCATCAATCTGCAGCCGCTGTTGAATCGTGGCATAGGGAAAACCGTTGTCGGTCAGCAGCGATTGCACCTGGTTGATATCGGCGCGAAACAGTTCATCGCGAAACCGCTGATCGGGCTGCAGTTTGAAGGACTTTA
>RPQV01000370.1 GCA_003818595.1 Calditrichota bacterium | reverse complement strand
TTTGAACACGATTTACAGGATTTTCAGGATGAACAGGATTCTCCGACGCTGGCAGTCATTCATGATCAACAGTCTCAAACATTAGCCTCCCTGCCATTTCGACAAGCTTAACAAGGATAAATCATCATCACCTCCTCACTTCATCACCTTATCACCTCCCCACCTCCTCACTTTCCCCTTGCACCTGACCCCCCATTTCCTTATCATCCTTTAACGGGGTCAACCACTGCATTGGCCTGTGAATCAGGTTTTCCCCGAAATGTTCAGCCAGGAGATCAACCATGATCCGCATCGCTTGTTTTTTCATTGGCATCCACGCTTTGGTGTTCATCGCTTCCGCTCGGCAAAATGAACCGCAAACATTGTTCAATCCGCTCCTTGAGCAGCGCCTGAGCCATACTCCGGAAAACCAAAGAGGAGAGAAAGAACAAACCAGACTCATCCATCAAGACAGAAACGAAATGAACAGATTGGGGAATTTTCCCTTATACCTCTCGAAACATCGCTCCCCAATTCACCATCCGTCATCATCGCTGCCGGTGATCATTCCGGACTTGCAGGTCAATGAAAATGTCGGCCAGTGTTCTCAATACTATCCGGCCATCGCGGCAAACGAGGCCGGAAATTTCGTCCTCGTATGGGAAGACAATCGCAATGACATGTGGACGGACATCTTTGCCCAGAGATATAATGCCGACAGCACACCGCAGGGGAGCAACTTTCAGGTCAATGAGGGTAACGGGTGTTCAATGGAATCCTCTCCGCAAATTGCCATGGATAAAGCCGGTAACTTTGTCATTGTCTGGACGGACATGCGCAACGGCACTTGGGACATCTATGCCCAGCGCTACAGCAGCGATGGAACACCGCAGGGAACCAATTTCAAGGTCAATGACGACACCAACGATGCCTATCAATTCTCTCCTGCAATCGCCATGGAGGAATCCGGACGATTCGTGATCGTCTGGGAGGATGAGCGCAACCTTGACAGTCTCAGGGACATCTACGCCCAACGGTTTGAAGCCGATGGCACAACATCAGGTGTGAATTTCAGAGTGAACGATGATCATGAAGTTGCCGCTCAATCCGTTCCTTCCATTGCCATGAATGCGTCCGGACAATTTGTCGTTGCCTGGCAGGGTGATGTTCCTCTGTTGATGAGCACCCTGTTTGCCCGAAGATTTGATGCCGACGGCAATGCACTGGGCGCCGGTTTTCAGGCCATCGAGAGCTCGATCGATACCTATCCCAGTCCCCCTGCCGCTGCCATGGACGATGCCGGGAATTTTGTCATTGTTTGGGTGGAAATCGGCGATTACGAGAGAATCGTCTATGCCCGGAAGTTTGACGCAGACGGGACACTTCAGGGAAACAGCTTCCGAGTCAATGAAAGCGTAAAGAATTCTGATTTTACCGTTCCTTCAATCAGCATGGATCATGTCGGAAATTTCGTCATCGCCTGGGTGGATTCGCGTAATTATCATTCTGATATTTATGCGCAGAGATATAACAGCAATGGGATAAAACAGGGAATTAATTTTATCAACAATGACGATTCAATGAGCTCCGAGCAAACCTCGCCGGCAGTGGCTATGCTTGGGACTGGGAATTTCATTACTGCGTGGGTTGATCTCCGCAATGGATTCTCAGACATATATGCGCAACGATATGACAGCAGCGGAACGGCTCAGAATGCAAATTTCAGGGTAACCGATGAAAACGGATGTTCGGATCAAAAATTTCCCAAAATCGCAACAGATGGTTTCGGAAATTTTGTCGTTGCATGGCTCGATGCTCGTCATGATACCGGAGATTGGACAAGTTTTGACATATATGCCCAACGATATACTCAAGACGGCACACCCATCGGCAGTAATTTTCCAGTCAATGAATTGACGGGAAGTTCAGATGCCTGGCTTCATCCTTCATTGGCGATGGACAAGAGAGGGAATTTCGTCATTGTTTGGAATGATTGGCGAGATGGAAAACGTAATATTTATGCTCAACGGTATGGTACTGACGGAACAGCACAGGGAGAAAATTTTAAGGTCAATGATCAGGATGGCCAGTCGCACACGTCATCTCACACTGCAATCGCCATATCCGAGTCGGGAGGATTCTTCATTGTTTGGTCTGAGGTAAAGCTGTCAAATCAGGATATCTACGCTCAAATGTACGATGCCGAAGGATTCCCGCAGGGAGGGAATTTTATCGTCAATGATGATGACGACGAAACGGATCGGTCATACCCGCAAATCGCCGCAAGCGGCGCCGGCGATTTCGTCATCGTCTGGGTACAAAAGCAGGAGTATCCGCTTTCCCAGCTCAGCGACATCTACGCCCGTCGCTTTCATGGCGACGGAACCGCCGCGGGAGGCAGCTTCAAAGTGAATGATGACCAGGAGATTTCATCGCAAACTGCCCCAACGATCGCCGCAGACTCGACCGGAAATTTCATCATCGCATGGAAGGATAATCGCATGACGAAAATGGAAGATGACCTCTTCGCCCAGCGCTATGAAGCCGACGGCATTCCCCAGGGAAATAATTTCCAGGTCAACCAAATAACCGCAGGCGCCATTCGTTATTTATCCCATGCAACAGCTATGAACTCGGCCGGGAATTTCATCATCACCTGGGCGGAAATGCAAAATGATTTTAGCAATATGGATATCTATTCCCAACGATATACCGCCGATGGAGCCGCCTTGGGCGGTCCCTTGAGAGTGAATGCGGAAGCCAGGAAAGAACAGTATGAACCGGACGTCAAGCTGTGGAACAACCGAATCTACCACACCTGGGTCAGCAGTCACGCGGGAGGCACCTCTTATGACATCTGGGCCAATGTCCTCAAATGGAATATTTCCAACGATGTCAATGACCCGACAAAGCCAGGCCTTCTGCCCGCAACCGATTTTCGCTTGGATCAAAATTATCCCAATCCCTTTAATCCGGCGACAGAGATCTCCTTTGTCGTACCCAAAGACGATTATACCGTGTTGAAAATCTATGATCTGAGCGGCCGATTGATTGTCACTTTGCTGAATGAATTCAAGCCCGCCGGCTGCTATGCGCTGCAATGGAACGGCAAAAATGAACAGAACGAGACTGCGGCCAGCGGGATATATTTTTATCGTCTGTCGAGTGGCGGCTACAGCGAGGCAAAACGGATGCTGCTGTTGAGATGACAGAGGAAGAATAGACCATCATCATCAAACGTCTCTCAGGATGTTGCGCCTCTTTTCTGACACCCAAATCGTTGAACCCGGGAAGGACATCGACCCAAAAGCTGATTGATAATTCATTCGCTTTAGACATCCAGGGTGAGTACATATCTGATCCTGTACGAACAACAAACTTGTCGGCATCGGTGACCCAATCAACACTGGTGTGCGGATTGTAGCAGGTGACGGCATCCATGCAGCGTGCTCTCGATACATCCGGCTGATGCCAATAGACTTCGTCACCGACAATATACAAGCCATCGTACCCGTGCTTTTTTACAAGCGAATCGGCTGCACTAAAGAGTTGTATGTAATTTCCGTTTAACGTTCTGGTAAGATACAAATACAGAACAGGCTGATTATTTATTTTAAGGTAATTTGAATGATGAAAATGGTTATCGATAAGGTATTGAATATCGGAAAGAAATTGAACGATTTTATCCAAGCACGATGAACATCCCACGCAGCAATATAATTCAGAGCACCCATGCGCTGGTATTCATGTTCAACCTTTCCAGAATATTGCTTTATTGGAGGCAGTGTCTTATGTTTTCGCTGCCTGGCCTGTATGCTTGTTTTTTCGTCAGCAGATATGACAAATTCATTCGTTTGCAGGGCGGTTCCCTGCCAAATACCTTGATAAAGATCCAAAACCAGCCCTGCTTTTTGCTCGAATTGTGGATCACGAGGCAAAATCCAACTGCGATATTGCCAGGGTTTAATGGCGTCTTGATGAAGCCGGCGCCAAACTGTGGATCCACTAATTTGGGCGATGATGCCCCGATCGACAGCTTCGGCTGCAATATCATTGGTGCTGAATCGAGACAGCGGGATGCCGTTATCAAACGGCAACTGACAAGCCAAGGCTTTGATCTGAACAACCACATTAGGGGGGAAAACCGGATGGGCGTCCGGTTCTTGGTCTATCTTCCAGTCCATCGAGACGCTTTTCGAAAAAACGTTTTCTCCATTTGCTTACTATTTGACGAGGTAGACTTAGCCTTTCTCCAATGGTTTTGTTGTCAAAGTTATTGGCAGCCATTAGAATGGCTTTTGCCCGAACGACAATATAATATGGTGACGTATACTTATTTGAGATGCATTCGAGCTCTTTTCTCTCATATTGAGATAGAATGATAATATAAGGACTTTTTTTTGGCATATATGCCTCTCAATATAAAGACAACATACGCCGGAATATAACCAATAATTCAATTTGATTCAAGACATTTATACGTCATCGTATTTATGAAATCATGTACTAAGGTTGAAAAAAAGCAAAAATAAGGTAATACCTCAGTCATGGGTAACCTCTGCATCCGCACCTTCACGCAGATATGTCCGCAGCTCCGTTGACGGACTGGAAAAGATGCACGCAAAAACGCAG
>RPQV01000369.1 GCA_003818595.1 Calditrichota bacterium | reverse complement strand
TGTCGCCCGCTTCCAACATGACTCTGATTTGTCCGCTCGTCCTGCGTACACTGGGCATAAACTCTACGCTGTTCATAAACAGGTTGACAATAATCTGGTTGAGCGCGGATTTGTCGGTTTTGATTGGCGGAACCTTGTGATACTCTTCGGTCACGCCGATGTCATGCTCTTCAGCATAGGGCTTGAGAGCGGCGATGGTGTCGCGAAGATAATTCACCAAGTTGATGGACTCCAGGTCGCGCCTGCGAAAGAGATTCAAAAAGAGCTCTTCAATATTCCGCGTCTGATCGGAGATGTCCAGAACACCATTTCTAGATCTTTCGAATCGCGCCATAAACAGTTTGTCATTCAATTTGATTTGGCCGCGATTGAGGTTGATGCTGTCGGTCTTTAAAACATCCAGATAACATTTGATCGCAGCCAGTTGGTTTTTCAGTTCATGCATCAACCCGACAGTTAGTTTTCCGGAGATAATAAATTTCTGTTCCTCCTCCCTCGTCCGGATGTATCTGAGTTGTTCGAGGTGGGAGCGGATGGCGAGTTCGAAAAAAAAGAGCATCGACGGCTCAAGTGCCCTCAGTTGATGGGGATCCTGACCAAAGATAAAAAGCGCATAGCCGAATTCATCGCTGTGAAAAATGCGTTGGCCGATGAACGAGGCGAAATTGCCCAGCTTTTTAAATTGCGGTGATTTTTGTGCGCCGAAATCATCACTCAGCCTCTCGACATCCAGAATCACATCTTTGACCGGGGAATATTGGAGATGTGTTTTCAATGAATCGTTCCAATGCAGCTGTCGGCCATAGGCGGCGAGGATATCGACTTCACGCGAGTTGATATTCATTTTAAATAAAATGACGCTGGTCGCATTGGCAAGGTCGTGGATTTTTTGAAGAATATTGACCAGTAACTGACGGGTGGGAGCAGCATCGACTTCCTGATGATTAAAGAGAGATTGTGTATCTGCCGATCGAGAGGTAAAGACATCCACCTCAGGCATCACACCCGAGGCGACAGCTTTAAGCAAATCCGCCAGCGTCTCTGTTGAATGGGGCAGGACGAGAGGATATAAAAGCCCGCCTTTGCGCAGCAGATCAGGCTGAGACACAAATCTCTCTTTGTTTCCAAAGATAATCGCAGGTTTCACCATCGGATCAGCCCACAGACAGGATATCTTGCCGCTGTCCGCCGCTGCGATCGAAAGAATGAATGCATTGAAATCACCCGTTGACAGTTCGATCTCCTGCTCCTCGGAAAGTAATATCACCCTTGTTTGAAAACCGAGTTTATCCAGAAACAAGGATAACGGCTTGATAAAAGTGGGATGAAAATCGATTAAAGCGATTTTCTTCAATTTATCAACCACCTTTTCCGGCACCGTGTGCTGGAGTACCGTCTGTTTTCTCAGTTCCCACTGCAAAACCCGAAAAGCATCGCTGATGCTGTCCTGCAGCGTATAGGTGCTCTCTTTGCCATGTTGCTCAAATTCTTCCGCAAACATCGCTCGGATGCTGAGCAGGGGGCACTTGCCTGGTTCCAGGCTCAGAATCCGGCAGCGAACCCGATCTTCAATCATCAACACTTCTTCAAGGGGATGCGATCTAATCCACAATTCCTCTATGGGTAAAAAACCGGTTACACCATTCTCAATTTCAATCAAGGCAAATTTATCCGTCACCTGAATCACTTCACCCTCCACCACATCACCCGTCTGATGGCCGGCGAGAAATGAAATCAGAGGATCCGGCAGGGCACTCTTGAAACTCAAGTCAAGATTTTGGTGTTTGTGATTGAGACCCATGATGACTGCGGGGTGTTTATCGTGCGGAGAAAAAAAAGCAGCGAGATCGACCACGCGATCGGTATAGAGCGCTTCGCTGCGTTTCACATAGCCAGGGGTGCCGTCTTCAAGCCGCGCAAAAATACCGTAATAATCGACAATCTCTATAATCGCTTCAACGGTTTGACCCGATGAATATTTCTGCACAACCTCTTCCCAGCTCATAATCCCATCCATTTCTAAAGTTCTTGATGGACTTTATAAAAACAAACTGCTGTAATGATTTCATCATTAACAAAAGAGGGAATCCAGCAGCTCATCAAGGGCTCGCATAATCATTAAATGATGACTAAACAGCCCAAGCAGGTGCAGATAAAGATGGAAATCTTTGGTAAAGAGATATTCTTGAGTGAATCGGAACGCCACTGTATATCAATGTGATCGAATGAGTCCAAGAGATATTGATCAAAAGGAAACCACTCCAGCTTCCGCAGCAGTCGCCCTTGTCGCCGAATTTAACTGTTTTCCGTATTTGAAGACCCTAAAATGAAAATAGCTTTTCGGATGGACAAAATCAAGTAAAAAAGAGTGCATTGAACAGAATTGAGAGGAATGACGATATTTTTTTGATTTTCATAAAATTATATACTTTTATCTTGACTTGAATCGCCGCTTGAGCTATATTTCCATCATATGTGCCGGGGTATTGGCCATAACCAATGGATCGGGGCTGTCGGGAACGGTGAACCCCGCACATATTGGTGGGCTGTTTGTTTTAACATAAAGGATTACTTTTCAATGTCAACACTGATCGATTTCACTTCGTTTTTATCCGGCGCGCTCTTAACTTTTATTGTGGGCATGTTTATTTATTATTTTCGCAAGAAAGAGCAGGAATATTTCTTTTACGTTGTCGTGCGGTCACAAGAGGCGATGGTCATCGAACGATTCGGCAAATTTCATCGCGTCATTGGCGAGGGTTTACATATAATTTTCCCTCTGATCGACCGCCCGCGGGTGACATCCTGGCGCTTTGCCTACGATCCGAGGACCGGACAAAAAGGCCCGGTTACTATTGCCTATCACCGAATTGATTTGAGGCAAACGCTCTATGATTTTCCGGAACAGACGGTGATCACCAAAGATCACGCGCAAATTAAAATCGATGGTTTTCTTTTGGCAAAAATAGAAAATCCGCGGCGAATTGTCTACAGCGTCACCAATTTTCCGTCGACCATCGAAAATTTGATCGAAGCCAATTTGAGAAATTTGATCGGCAACATGACCCTCGTAAGGGTCCTCAATTCGCGCGAAGAAATCAACAAACAGCTGCAGGAGAGCCTGTTGGGCATCGCTTTTGATTGGGGGGTTAAGATTATCAGCGTCGAAATCACCAACATCATTCCCGACGAAATCGTTTTCAAAGCTTTGGTGAATCAAACTGTTGAAGAAAGCCACAAAATTGCCGCCTCATTCAAAGCCGAAGCCGAAAGCTACACTCTGGAGCAAATTGCCAAGGTCATCGGCAATAAAAATGATGTCTCGAAATTTCTGGCTACATTAAAATATATCGAAGCCTTTAAAGAATTAATATCCAAAAAAGACGGCAAAGTCGTCTTTATGCCCTATGACAGCAGCAGTTTGATGAGTTCTTTGGGGATGATCAAGGAGCTTTTCAATGATCAAGGCACAAAGGAACCCTGACGTGCCAGATGAGACGGGAGTTGTTGAACACGATGGAGAGAGTATCAGGATTAACGGAATCAGACCTCCTCGACTTTGACGAAAGTTCGTTTTAATCCTGGCAATCCTTTTGTGCTGAACAGGATTTACAGGATTGGCAGGATGGACAGGATTCATGTTCCCGGCTCCCATCGATTGCCGCTCATTTCAATCCTGTTAATCCTTTAATCCTGTAAATCTTGTTCAAAATATAAGGATTGCACAAAATCCTGCCCCGTCGAAATCCCCCATTTCAATCCTGTTAATCCCTTAATCCCCCCATCGTATGTGATTCGAACCGCCTGCATTCATTGACGACGCCCATTTCATAACGAACGATGGACATTTCACACCATACATCGGACATTTCGCGCCCGCCGATGCGTCTCCCATCATGGCCGATGACCATTTCGCAACCGCCAACGGGCGCCTCACCAATGACCCCCGACGTCTCAGAGCTGCCGACGGCTATTTCACTACAGCCTGCGGATATCTCACCACCGTCGTCGGACAGATCATCATGGGCCATGAGCATTTCACAGATGACAACGGACATTTCACGACTGACAACGGGCATTTCACGACTGCAAATGGGCTTTGCATCTTGGACAACCAGCTTTACACATTGTACAAAACCCACCGCCCGCGAAATGATCGTGACGCACCGACTCGTAAGAAATACGCGTCAGCTCGAATCAAATGGCAATCTGCGAAATGACGGGTACGAGCCTGGGAATTTGTGCTTTAATACGCTGTGCGGAGACAATGGGTTGCCGGCGAATGACGACTTGGCAGCAAAAAAACAAAGGCGGAAGATGTTTCTCAGAATGCGACTGGAGCCTGTGAGTCAGCCTGCCATCGCAATTCATTTGCGCTGCGGTTTTGAGCCCGGCGTCTATAGAAATTTAAGAGACTGGAACTCCCTATCCAAACCTCAACAGCATCATCCGGCTTTAATCGCTGATTCGATAGAATCGCCGGAATCCAGCAGGGATTGCAGTGTGGTTGAATTCAGGTAGTTGATGAGCATCGCATTCAGATTGCCCCAAAATGGGCTGACGGTGCATGCAGACGCCCGTTCGCAGGCATTGTTCGACGACAAGCATTCGAT
>RPQV01000368.1 GCA_003818595.1 Calditrichota bacterium | reverse complement strand
TCCGCCTGACCTTCCACGCCTTGCCCGATTGCCGGATTAAAATCGGCATCACTGCCGAATTCGTTGCCCACCAATGTTCGGATGAAGGAGGCGCGAAAGTTCATGCCGAATTTTGATGAAATCGGTACGGCGAGTTTCATATAAGTATTCAACTGGTTTGTGCGGGCATAATTGTCCAAGTTGGTCGGATCGACTTCATAAGGATCATTCTGCCCTTTCCATTGAACAAAAAAACCTTTATCAATATAACTGTATGCAGCATAGCCTGTCCAGCGAATGCCGTTGCCAAAACGATAATCAATTTTTGAAGTCAGATTGTATTTGCGGGAATCTCCCAACTGCTGATATCCCGTGGTTTCGTATCGACCGGCAGAAAGCCGCAAGCCAAATTTTTCGAAGCGCTTACTATAGCTTACATCTTCACGATTATACCACAATCGTGAGTGATTCGTCCAGTTCCACTCGCTGAAATAAGGCCAGTCATGTTTTCCGGTACTGAAGGAATAGAGAAATTGTCCCTGTTCAGTCGGTTCTTTGGTTATAATATTGACGACGCCACCCAACGCTGAAGCACCCCACAATGTTGAGCCTGCTCCTTTGAGAACTTCAATCTGTTCAATGTCAAGAGGGGGAAGCATATCCCAATTAAATTGTCCAGTATCGCTGGCATACACCGGAACGCCGTCGAGAAGAAGCAATACCTTGTTGCCGATGCCAAAGGTGAAACCGGTCGAACCTCGGATATTGAGCTGATCGCCGATAAAATTAACTCCCGGAGTTGTCTCCAGGGCCTCTTTGATATCAATCGCATTTCGGCGTTCGATATCACGTGCAGTGACCACGGAAATAGAAACATTCGCCTGATCCAGACGCTGTTCTGTTTTTCCGGCAATGACGACGATCGGATCCATTTCGATGAAGGTTTCCTCTAAAGAAAAATCAACAGACGTCGTCCGATTCACCTGTACCCGTATATCTCCCTGGGTTTGATTTTTATATCCCATCATCGAGGCGCGCAAGACATAAATTCCCGGGGGTAAATGATTAATGAGATATACCCCATCGGCGCCGCTGCTCCCGCCGTACAAACTTCCTTCAACAACAATATTGGCCCCGGGAAGCGGCAATTTGGTTTTTGTATCGACAACGACGCCGCTGATACTTCCGGAGACTGCTGCGTAATCCGGCCTCGTCACAGCGAACAGAATCAGCCCGAATAACCATATCTTTAAGCGCATAATTTTATCCATTACCTTTAGTCGTTGAGTCACTCACCCGCCAGAGACCAATCTGCTTGAATATCGCAGCCGGTTGTCGTCTCATTTGGTTTGATTTTTACAATACCCGGCTGCTCGGGATTGGTGGGATCGCGATAAAAACCAATGGTGCGAAAATCATCCAGCCCAGACCTTTCAGACAACCAGAAAACCGCCAGGTAATCGAGTTTCTTATATCGGCTCGAAACCGGCAGTACAAAGTGATAAGGATTCTCATCAATACTAAAGTCCATTGAAATAAGATAGACCAGATACTCTACCTTTTTCGTCGGCTTGCGGAAATAGGCGGCAACGGCTGTCGCCAGCGTATTCTCCGGAAACGGACCGTTGAACGAGATCGTCCCTTCGATGGCTGCGTCGCGCTCCACCCTTGTCAGATTCGCCCATAAATCAGTGTGCACGAAAGGTTTTTCCGGCGTGATGTCAAATTGAACCGGCATCAAGTCCTGACCGATCTTCAAGGTGAAAACATCCGCCAGATTGGATTCGGTTTTTTTATTGTACCACCATAAACCAAGGGCTTCGTAATGACCATACGGCAGATTCATCTCCGTATAAATGGTATCTCGCACCCCTTCAGCAGCATTTTGCAGCAACTGTTTGAAGGGCAGACTGTTAGGGCTCAAAAACATTTCATTTATGGCGTGAGGGGGAAAAGTCGGCGCCACAAACAGATATATGCCCTGTGTGTCTGTTGGAATTTTGTTATTGATGAAAATGACATCAACGGCCAGATTTCCCGGTAATGGTTGGATGCCATGATCTTCGTTGCAGCCGCTCATCATGATGAGGGTTGTGATTAAAACAAATAGCCAGGACACTTTGATTAAACGCATATCATCAGCCTTTTTCAATCATCAGTTTCACTTATTAAGAGACCGCGGCCTCAGTACCATTGCCAAAATGTACCGGCAGATGATCATCGCCGCGAACGATCTGACCAATAGGCACATGGATGATCATTTCACCATCACTATTTTGGTAATGCTGGTATGGTTGGCGCCCTTTAATCGGCAATAATAAACTCCAGAGGGAATGGCAGTCCCATCGGCATTGACGCCGTTCCAAGCGACCTGATGCAAACCCGCAGGATATTCGCCTGACGCGAGTTCAGTGATCCATTTCCCCTGAACATCAAAGATATCAAGCTGCACGTGCTCTTGATCAAACAAGGTAAAATTAATTAAAGTCGACTGATTAAAGGGATTGGGATAATTGTATAACAGTTCATTACTCTTTGGCTTCTGATCCTCAGTTCCGGACACATCGGAAATAAGCATCCGCGAAAGCTGAACCGGGTGATTTACCATGTATGCCAATTTTTGCCCATGGCTCTGGAGAAGATTTTTTTCAGGCACGAAAAATACGGTGTAATTCAGCTCCAGCGTGACGCTGTCTTGATCCGGTTTGTTCATGAATAAAACACCGTTATCACCGAAGGATTTCATATCCCCGGAATCTTCATTGCCGAAATAAGCACTGTCTGCCTGGCCGCCTTTCTGATTATCCCAATAATATAATTCAACTCCGCCCCATTTCTGTTCTTTGAATCGGGCAATCTTAAAGATGGAGCCTTGGTTTCCGGTCGTCAAATCCCAGCTGTTCACCGGCAGATTAACTGACTTGACCGCCGGATCCGAGAGGCCGTCAATATTCAAACCGTTATTGAATTCATTATAAAATTTCATTCCGACGGCATTCTCGTTGTAATCCCACGACTCTCTAACGCTGTGAAGGATCATCATCACTTCGACATCATTGTAATAGAACCTTAAATCTTCCGGCGCCAGACTGGTCCCGCCGACGATATCGCCGCTATAGGGATAAAACTTTGTTGTCACCGGGAAAGCAATCTCATTGATGATATAATCACCCAACTTTAAAGTCATGACCGAATATCTGATTAACCTCACGACAGGCTTGGGAGTGACGATAATTTCCGGAAAGAGATAAAAATCGTGTTCCTTCACCAGCACCTCAATCGGAAAAGAGAAATCAAGAATGCCGCTGAAACGAATTTTCAGTTTATCGAGCAGGTCTTTATCATTTCCGCCGGGACTTTTAATGACAATATCATCAACTGTGCCATTCGCATCGAGGTCGAGGCCGTAATTCTTGGTTGATAGACTGTCCTGAGCCGGATAATAGCGAAATTCGTACTTGTCCGGAATGGGTTCTGCAACGGCGGACTTGAAGACATAAGCATAAACCGCATTGGCGGCGTCATCAGGATCCTGCAGGATGATCTCGATTTTAGGAACCAATTTGATGCCCTGCTTTTCAAGATAAGCGCCTTGGGGAGCTTTTGCGCCGCAATCCTCAAGGATAAAAACCAGTTCATCATGATCATCAAAAAGTCCATTGTGGCCGGTAATGTTGATGGGATCGCTTTTCCACAACTCGGGAATAAGGTACATCCACTTACTCTCCGAGGGTTTCAACGGATTGGGTCCAAATGTCTGCTCATCGATCTGAAACGGCATCATCTGAAATTGAGCTGTTTCGCTGTTATAGGAATAGAGATAGATCTCACTCACCTTGGCATTAGCAATAGATGACACGATGTCAAAGTAAGCCGGGATGACAACAGGTTCATATTTTCGAGATTCTCTGAGTGTATCACCAAGTAGAGCTCCCGTTAAAAAAAGCATTCCACAGAGTTGAAAGAGGTACAGCATCTTTCGCTTTCTCATGATAAAATCCTCCTCACGTATTAGCGATTTCTTCCTTCAATAGGACATCGCCGGTCTTGAATTATTCCATTTTCATCGATCAAGGCAAAATATTCCCATAAATTCACGGTCGAACATACATGGCGCGGCGCGATTAAAACATAGTCGCCAATTTGTACCGGATGTGTCTCCGGTATCTCGACTACAGTATGTTCTTCACTCCATTTTTTGGCGCTCATAATGGGAATACTGAACAGCTCGACGACGCCTTGATCCACCGCCCACCGTTTGTGACCGATATTCAGCACCGCCGTCGATGCCGTTGGAAGATCGACCACCTGCGTTAACAGCATTGCCGCCAATTCGAAAGTATCGGGCAAGAGTGCATTGGTGATGGTATCGGAATATATCCAGGTTCCAGGCGAAAAAATAAAGTTCGTCATCATCGGCTGCCTGCAAAGCCATTCAGCATCGAGCAGAAATCCAGGTGTCCCTGAGACAATAGTATTTTCCACCAGAACACCTTTATCGGTCAATGCTCGTACAGCGTCCAAAACCAGAGCCATGGCCTTCACAGCTTCTCGATGACGCGCCTTCATATCAAGATGTTGAACATGCCCATCATAGGCATGAATTCCAGCAAATTTAAACTTTTTTGCAGCAATCATG
>RPQV01000367.1 GCA_003818595.1 Calditrichota bacterium | reverse complement strand
TATGTGGATCAGCACATGATCCCGCAGATCAAAGATTTGGTGCTGCGCTATCAGCCGGATATCTTGTGGACCGACGGCGAATGGGATCATCCCAGCGAGGTATGGAAAGCGACGGAAATTCTCTCCTGGTTGTATAACGAATCTCCAGTGAAAGATCATGTAGTCATCAATGATCGTTGGGGCAAAGAGACGCGCGGCGCACATGGCGGCATTTGGACCACTGAATATGATTTGGTACACGATGCCAACGCCAATGCTATGGAAATCGAACACTATTGGGAAGAGTGCCGCGGAATCGGCACCTCTTTCGGGTTCAACCGCAATGAGTATCTGGAGAATTACTCCACCTCGGAAGCGCTGGTGGAAATTCTCATCAACAAAGTGGCGCGTGGCGGGAATCTGCTGCTCAATATCGGCCCCACCGCGGACGGCAGGATTCCGGTGATCATGCAGCAGCGATTGACGGACATGGGCGACTGGCTCGAGGTCAATGGTGAAGCGATATACGGCACGCGCAAATGGGAAAAAGCGCCCAAGGTGGTCGCGGCGACGACTGAATACTTTACTCAAAAAGGTGCTGATCTATTTCTCATCTGCACCGAGTTCCCCACCAAACCGATCAAGGTGGCGGGCATTGTCCGTCCCAAGCAGGTGACCTTGCTCGGCTGGAAAGGAGCGGTAAAGACATCATTCAGTAACGGGCAATTGACCATTGAACCGCCTGCAGTCACGCCTGGAGATAATCCATGTCTATATGCCTGGGCATTCAAACTGACGGGTGCGCTGAAATGAAGCTGAACTGACTGGATCTGAAAAGTCTGGATGATCCGCACTCTATATTTTGCTCAGCCGGAATGGCGCCAAAATGATGGATTGCATCTTTTTGAATCGGCAACCGAGATTTTATGTCAATGAAGCAAAAGGAAAACTAATGAAAATCTGGACCGCTGTATTGCTGATATCTTGGTTTTTATCAGTCATATCCAATGCTCAAGACCTAACCTTGCAAAAGTGGGGGGTTCACGATCTGCCTTTCAAAGGTTCCGAGCGTGTCTCTGATCCTTTCACAGTCACGTTTGGCGCGTGGCTTCGGCATGAGAGCGGCGTGGGGATCGATGTTCCCGGATTTTATAATGATGACCGGATATGGATTCTTCGCTTTTCTCCGTCGCTTGACGGCATTTGGAGCTATCACACTTATTCGTCTTTACCTTCACTGGCCGGGAAAACCGGCAAGTTCAGGGTGTCGCCGAACACCAAATCCGATAGGCACGGCGCCATTGTCGTCTCCAGTGAAAATCGACAACGCTTTGTTTATGAAGATGGAACGCCCTATTTCCCTCTGGCTTTTGAAATCGATTGGTTGTTTGCCATTGACGCCGATAATCCGCGGGACATTCCCAACACCCGTCAGATCGTGAAAGACCTTCGGGATTACCATTTCAACCAGGTGATCATGAATGTGTTCGCCTATGACGCCGGATGGGGGGAGCGGGAGAAAATCGATCCACGCTATAATTTCGCCAAACCGTCCATTTTCCCGTTTGGCGGCGCCAATGAGACGCCGGACCACACCACGCTGAACGTCAACTTTTTCAAACAATTCGACCGAGTAGCTGCATATCTGCACAGCGAAGAGATGGCAATGCATTTGATGATCTATGTGTGGAATAAACAAGTGAGTTGGCCGAAACCCGGTTCCCCTGAGGATAACCGCTATTTTGAGTATGTGGTCAAACGATATCAGGCATTTCCGAACCTGATCTGGGATATTTCCAAAGAAGCCTTGGCGTATGGTATGGATGATATGAACTACATCATCGACAGGATCGACCGTTTACGACGATTAGATAGTCATAAAAGACTTGTGACCGTGCACGATTATACTTTTTGCCGACATTATCCGGATAAAGTGGATTTTGTCTCAATTCAGGAATGGCGGCCCAACCTCTACGACGAAATGCGTCGGGTCGCTGAACGGCATCCGGACAAACCCGTTTTCAATGTTGAGCATGGAGGATATGAGAAAACGATGCACTCCATTTTTAACGGTGCGTATACTGATGCTGATGTTCTTCTGGAGCGAACCTATCTTTGCTATTTTGCCGGCGCCTATTCCACCTACTATTGGCAAAACAGTTCATGGTATGAACTGGTTTATGATCCGTTTTCGTTGGCGCCTGAGCATCAGCCTCACTTGAACTATTACAAAATACTGATGGATTTCTTCAGCCGTTACAATTACAATGATTTGGTTCCAATCCAATTTTATTATTCTCCCTATTGCCTCACTGACGAGAAAAACACTTTCCTCTATTTGCTTCCCCGTGGTACGTTTGCGCTTGAGGGAAGCGCACCACCGCAAGCACAGGGGAATCAAGTTCAAGTACAATGGTTCAATCCGCTGACGGGAGAGTATTCTGATATTGAAAAACGTGTATTGGGAGACTGGACTGGCTTTCGTAAACCGGCGAGTATCACCAGTCCCTTTTGTCTGGCAGTGCTTGATATCATCGAATGAGGTGAATAAAGAAAGAGTAGAGGTAATCAAACGTGATATTTCTGATTAAGCAGGTGACGGTCACTGATCCGACTTTGAAGCGCCGAATTCTGCGGCGCTCATTCCTTGGTGAATGCACCAGTGAAGGCTAACTCGATGGGATGGCAGGATTATAGAAAAAGTTTATCTCGATCAAGTCCGGTTTGTAATTGAAGAGCATAACGATTTGAGCTGTGTCACATACAGCATAATTGGGCGGTTCACGCAAAGACCGCAAAGTGTTGTCATGAGTTTC
Source organism: Calditrichota bacterium (assembly GCA_003818595.1). GTDB lineage: Bacteria > Zhuqueibacterota > Zhuqueibacteria > Residuimicrobiales > Krinioviventaceae > Fontimicrobium. The sequence goes on along the minus strand of RPQV01000367.1, from coordinate 1,851 downwards.
GTTTTTCAAAAGCGGTCTATATTGAGAAAAAAAGGACAGATCTGTACAAAAAAGTGGAAAAGCAAAGGAACTATTTAAAGCCATTTTTTTGCGCCTTTGCGGCTTTGCGTGAGTCTGGTATCATTGCATTCTTTGAAATACAAGTGGGAAAATACTTTTGATACCATCTCGCGCACAGGCTATTTTGTTTTTTCCGCCTGTGACCGCAAATAGGCAATCGATTCTTCGAATATTGGCATATATTGTCGATACTCTTCAGAACGACCGACATTAATCTGCACCCATTCACGCATTTTCGCTTTCCCCATGGGCTGAAACGGCACAATATTCTGTTCCGTCTGCAGCAGCCTGGCGACGGTCTGTACCGGAAGTTTGAGTCCCACGCCCTCTTCGTACAAACAGATGCAAAGCTTCTTGCCGACGTAATAGGCGGGATAACCGAACATGACTCCGGGTCGGACAAAAGGATGATTGAGCAGGAGTTCATCCAGAACAATTTTGTGATCAGGATTGAAACTGGGCATAGGGGCTCCTTCTGGCAGAAATTTGTCTTGTGACAATAATATTAAACTTTTATGCTTTATACAAGGCTTTCTTGAAATGATCGTGGTGATGACGAGCCATATGCCGAATATAACGATATATATAGAGTGGCGATTCGGCAGTTATATTTCCAGACAAGAGAGTGAGATTTTAAAAGCAAAACAGTATTCTTATGACAAACTGGAGATTGATGACGATTTTTAAGGGTGCACTGACTGCTTGGTCGCAGTTGCCTGGATATGTTGTCCGGAGTGTTTGGAGTGCGCCGTCTGTGTCGGCGCAATGCGTTGTTGGCGGCACGTTAGCGGCCACGCAGAGTCCGCACTCCGTGTTAGCGGCCACGCAGAGGCCGAACAGGCATCGACTTGGGCATCAGGCACGCTGGCGGGCCCGAAATGCATATATTCTTCCTTCACTTACCCCATCGAGCTTGAAAACCCCGCACGTCGACATGAATGAACGGTCCGTGCGTCGAGGTGCTGCCGTATTTGGCCAATCCTCCCCGAAAGCGCTTAAACCATGGCTCCTCTGACATCTGGATAATAATATTATAAAGTATGGCCGCATCGTTGATGTCTGATTTTCCGTTGCCGTCGAGATCATCCATGATTCCATCCTTTGGATGTTCGTCGATGAAAAAATCAGCTGCCACGCCGTACAGATGACAGCTGTTGGGGACATTGCCGATCAACTGATTATAATAGGGAGTTCGATAGCCGCTCATAATATGAAATGTTTGGCAGGGGTATCCGGCTTGATGGGTTCGTTCGAGTATGCGTTCGAGCAGGAGCAGCAGTCGCTCGTTCAAGACGATGTATTGGGGAAATCCGCCGGACTGTTTGCAAAGGAATTGTTTGAGTTGAAAATGGGGGGAAAGCCAGGTATTTTGGTTTTCCAGCGTGACTTGGACAAACCCTTCCGGATTTTGATAAACTGATCCACTTTTCGCGGGTTTCAAGGGGTATTTACCAATTTTATACTTTCCGATGTAGTCATTTTTAACTTCTTTAACAGGAACCATGACGAAAACGTTGATCAAAATCGAGTCAGTTGGTGAAGATTTGACTATTTTTATTGCCGTCAACCCTTCTTTTTCCGGCGCCTGCCATCGCCAACTCTTTTTATCCAATTGCTCTAGTTTGCCGTGTTTGACGATAACATTGAACTGACTGTTGGGGTTGCTGTCCAAAACGTTGCAGGTCATCATTTCTTCCGGCAACATGTACATTCCTAAAATTCGCAAGGATGTTGTATCCTCCTGAAAATGGACTGAGAATCCGGCCTTCTCCGATCGAAAATCGGTCGCCC
>RPQV01000366.1 GCA_003818595.1 Calditrichota bacterium | reverse complement strand
TGGTGGACAATGAATACGCGCTTTTACTGCAGCGCCATGGCGGTGAGAAAAATCTCCTTCGCAATTATCGTCTGCACAGCCGTGACCTCCCCAAGCTCAAGCAGGATATCGAAACCAATATCAAGGTCAAACAATTTCTGCTGGATTTGACGAAAAATCTTCCCCTTCCCGGCGAAGAGGATGTTTCAGCCTATTATCAGCAGAATGAGGATCGCTTTGTGCTGCCGGAACAAATCCACGCTGCCCATATTGTCATGCGGCCCAATCCGGCCAAACCTCAGGTGGCCTACGAGGAAATGAAAGCGCTTCGTCAGCGTCTCCTCGCCGGAGAGAATTTTGCGGCATTGGCGACTGAACATTCCTCCTGTCAGGATGACGGCGGCGACTTGGGCTGGTTTGCTGCGGGGAAAATGGCGGCAGGATTCGATGCGGTGGTTTTTTCGATGAATGTCGGCGAGATTTCGCCGGTATTCCTGACCGAATTCGGCTTTCATATCGCCACGGTTTACGATCAAAAGGCAAAAGAACTTCAGCCGCTTGCTGCCGTTCGGCAGGAGATTGTGGAGACGCTGAAAACCGAAAGGGGAGATGATTTCATCGCGGCGTGGGTGGATGAGCATAAATCGAAAGCGGTTATTCAAGTTGAGGAATAAGGATCAAGTCCTTTTCCCCTCAGACCCAACTCCCCAAAGGAACCGATATATAAGATTCGCGCAGACGCAAAGGGTGACCTCGCACGGAGACACAAAGACACAAAGGATAAAATAGCTAAAATCATCTCCGTGTCGTTGTGTCTCCGTGCGAGGTCTTTGCTTTCTTGGGGTGAGCCTGGAATCGCCGTTTCAATGTGGATGTGGCTGAAGGTGGAAAAGGACTTTTAATACAGCCCCGCAGGAGTAAACTGCTTACGCGGTCATCATCACGCCTGAACTGGTGCCGATGCGGGTGGCTCCGGCTTTGATCATGGCGACGGCGGTCTCATAATCGCGAATGCCGCCGGATGCCTTGACCCCCATTTCATGCCCCACCACCTGTCGCAGCAGCGCTACATCTTCGACCGTGGCGCCCGCTCTGCCGAAACCGGTGGATGTTTTGACAAAATGGGCGCCGGCCTCTTTACTGAGAACGCAGGCGGCAATTTTCTCCTGCTCGGTCAGCAGACAGGTTTCGAGGATCACTTTGACAATTTTGCCGCGACCACTGGCGACGACCTGCAGAATATCCTCATAAACATACGTATATTCTTTGTCCTTCAGCCGACTGATGTTCAGCACCATATCAATTTCATTCGCACCCAGAGCGATCAATTCTTCAGCTTCCAGCGCTTTGTTTTCCGAGGTGCTGGCGCCGAGTGGAAAACCGACGACCGAGCAGACGGGCATGCTGTTTTCCGCCATTTGTTCCACACACAAGGGTACCCAGTGTGGAGCAACACAAACAGCCGCAAACTGATACCGTTTCGCCTCCTGACACAGGGTGAGAATCTCTTCCGTAGTGGCATCCGGTTTCAGCAGAGTGTGATCGATGTAGGCACAAAGTTGTTCAGGCGAGGGGATCTCTATTTCCCTGGTTGAGTGAAAGGGTGCACTTGTTAAAGCAGATGCAGCCGACTCGATTAATTTGATAAAATAATGTTGCGACATATGCTTTTCCTCTCGTTCTACTATTTCTGATCTGCTTGCGTGCCGATTTGTTCGAGTTCAGATTTGAAGCGTTCCACCATATTGGCCGCCTGTTCTGCGTTCGGTGCTTCGGCGATAATGCGGATGATTGGTTCAGTATTCGAGGCACGAATGTGAATCCAGGAATCGGCATAAATGATTTTCAAACCGTCAAGGGTATTGAGGTTTTCATTCTTCAGGCCGGCTTCCAATTGTGCGACCGTTCCACGGGCATCGACGCCGAAACCGAGCTCTATTTTATCTTTGATCATCACGTACTGCGGGATTGATGCATGCAGTGCCGAAATAGGCTGACGGCTCTCTGCCAGGTACTGAAGGATCAATGCAATGCCGACCGGGGCGTCACGACCGATATGAAGTTCCGGATACATCACGCCTCCGTTGCCTTCTCCGGCCATCACGGCGCCGATTTGTTTGGCCTTAACTGCCACATGAATTTCTCCAACCGGTGTACGATGCACCCGGCCGCCGGTTAATTTGGCCACATCATCGATGGCGCGCGTGGTTGAAGCATTCACCACCACATCGCCCGGCGTTTTCGAGAGCACAAATTTCGTCGCCAGTGCGAGTGTATACTCCTCGCCTAAAGGTTTTCCCTGCTCTGAGACCAGCGCCAATCGATCGACGTCAGGGTCTACGGCGATGCCGAGATCAGCCCGATGGCTGATGACCGCTCGGCATAGTTCGTTCAGATTTTCCGGTGAGGGTTCGGGATTTCGCGGAAACTGACCGTTGGGCTCGCGATAGAGATAGCTGACATCACATCCCAAGCCCTCAAACAGCTGCGGCAGAATGACGCCGCCGGCACCGTGACAACAATCGGCGACCACGCGAAATTTTTTACTTTTGATTTCTTCAGCGCGGATGAGCGGGAGATCGAGGATGGAAGCGACATGTTCTTCTGCGGCATTGGCATAAGGGAAAACGCGGCCCATGCGATCCCAGGAAGCGGGCTTAAAGTCCAGGTTGCGGACGCGCGCGACGATCTTTTCGCCCTGTTCAGCGCGCAGAAAAAGTCCATCGGGCGCCAGCAGCTTGAGCGCATTCCATTGTTTGGGATTGTGGCTGGCCGTGAGGATGATGCCGCCGGCATGTTCCGGGTTTTCGGTGACCAACTCGGTCGTCGGCGTGGACGCCAGATCGATGTCGACGACATCGCAGCCGACCGACATCAGTCCCGACCATACGGCATATTTGAGCATATTGCCGGTGACGCGCGAGTCTCGACCGACAACGATTTTCCCGGGACCAAACTCGCTGCCGTAAGCCTGGGCGAACTGCATGGCGATTGCCGGCGTCAATCCTTCGCCGACAATCCCGCGAACTCCGGAAACGGATATCATTAAATTCTGTAATTCTGGCACATACACCTCATTTTGGGGATGGGATCTAAAATTATTCAATCTTGCAGACAAACTCAAGGGTAATCTTTTTTTATTTTGAAAAGCAGTTGCTTTTCTGTATTTTGGTGCAGAGGATGGTATAATATCATAATATGGTCAAAATTAATCTACAGTTGATTTTACCAGGCTTGGCGTTCTGTTTGGTGCTGCTCTCCTGTGAAGCGCCGCGGAAGAATCCGCTCGATCCGCAAAATCCTCACACGCCCTATGTCCTGCTGCAGGGTTCAGTGGTCACCGCTTCAGCACCCAATTCGCCGATCGACGCCGCCGAAGTGATTTGGAAAAACGGCGGCCGCCGGGTCGAAACCGATGCCGAAGGTTTTTATCAGATTTCCGGCCTCCTGCCGACGAATGGGTGGCTGATTTGCCGCAAATCCGGTTATCAATCCGATTCTCTCTATGTGGTATGGCAGGAGAATCATCTCCTGGTTAAAGATTTTGAACTGCACAAGATGCCCTCCATCAACGGACGCATTCAAAGCAGCCGAGTACCCCCGCGCGCACTCGCTGATGTGCGGGTGACATGGATGCCGGGAAACCAATTTGTCTTTTCAGACGGAGGCGGATATTATACTTTCTCCCATCCAACGCCGGGAAACGGTACTCTCACATTCGAAAAAGAGGGATTTAAACTCTATTCTACCGAACTCGAATGGGACGGCAGCGAATCCAAGACCCTCGATGTGTTCATGAACGCCAAACCGAAGGCTTTATCTTTTTCTGTTTACAGCATTGTTGAAAACAATTATGGACCGCGCCAGACGCAGCAGATGGTGGTCACGGCCACGATCACCGATGAAGAGAATGACATCGATTCGGTTTATATTGAGAATGAACCGCTGAACATCAGGGACTATCTGCAATACGATGTTCTGGCCAAGAAATTTTATCGCAATTTTTCCATCTATGATCTGCAGCTGAATTCGCTGAATCAGACGGTCGGCCATGATTTTTCTCTGGTGGTGGTCGATCAGGCCGGCGATCTCTTTGTCCTGGGTGAGGAACGCATCGAGAGGGTCATCCAAAATGAGGTGGAGATCGTTTCGCCCAGCAACGGCGAGGGTGTGTCTGATTTTTTCACCATGAAATGGTCGCCGTTCTTGCCGGGTTTTCCATTCAGTTATACCCTGGAGGTCTATTCGGATGATGATTTCACCCCGGAACTGGTGTGGCAGAAGCAGGGCATATCCTCCGATTCCTTGAGCACCACCATTAATACCAAGCTGGAGCCGCGCGAATATGTATGGATGATTTGGTGTGTGGATGAATTTAATAACCGCTCCCGTTCCAAACCGGGATCATTTGAGGTAATTCGTTGATGGCGGATGAGATACACGTCAAGAATTTTGAAAACCTGCGCAGCGGACAATTTGATGCGCTGCTGCAGATCAGTCGATTGTTGAACTCGGCCTATTATGAGGACAATCTGATTGACGAGGCGCTTGGTTTGGCGATCCAGGTCCTGAATGCTGAACGCGGTCTGTTTGCCAAGCGCGTGGGTGAGTCGGAATTTGTCATTCTCAGCGCCCGCAACCTGGCACAGGAGAACATCTCTGATCTGAGCCA
>RPQV01000365.1 GCA_003818595.1 Calditrichota bacterium | reverse complement strand
TCGGCATGGGATTCATGTTTTGATGATTCCGGGTAAAGTCTAAACTATCATGAGGTCTCTGACATGATTCGAAATAAAAAACAGATCTGTCTTTTTGTCGCCGTCTTGAAATGGTTGATGGGTTTTTCATTGTCTGCGCAGGAACCATTCAGAGTGGGCACCACGAGTGCCAATTTTCTCGAGCTCGGTTACGGCAGCGCTGGCATTGCCATGGGGGACGCCTATGTCAGTACGGCGAGAGATATTTCTTCCATTTACTGGAATCCCGCGGGACTGGGATATATGGATGAGAGTGAGTTACAGGTGATGCATCAGCCGTGGGTGGCAGGCATCAACACCGCCTTTGTCGGTCTGGGTTATGTGACGCCCCGATGGGGCGCCTTCGGCCTTGGTCTTGTCTATACCGGCTATGGCGAGGAAGAGGTGACCTCTATGCTCATGCAGGAGGGTACCGGCGAAAAATTCGATGGATTGGACTATGCCGTCAACCTTTCTTACGGCAGAAAATTGGCGCAATGGTTTTCTTTTGGAGTCTCGGGAAAATATGTCTCCTCCCGTATCTGGCATGAAAGCGCCAGTGCCGTCGCCCTGGATCTGGGCGCAGTGGTGAACACTTCGTTTCTATCGTGGACGGGTACTGAGGAGAGCGGCTTGGCGATCGGCATGAGCATCTCGAACTATGGCACGAGAATGCAGTTTGATGGTATTGACCTGAAACGGCCTCTCGATGAATCGCCGAATGACGCCGGCAATTTTGAATATGTCCCGGCCCGCTATGAGACCCAGGCATGGGAACTGCCGTTGATCTTTCGCATCGGCATCTCCTTTCATCCCATCCTGACATCTGTCCACCGCCTGACCCTGGCTGTGGATGCGCTGCATCCCAACAACAACAGCGAGTACATCAATGTGGGGGGTGAATATGGTTTGACCGCCCCGGGATTCGGTGTGCTCATGTTGCGCGCCGGATATAAAGGAGTTGGGATGGTTGATTCAGAATTCGGGCCGACCTTTGGATTCGGCCTTTTGTTCAACTTTATGCATAACCATTCCCTGCGAATTGATTACGCCTATCGTCAAGTCGGGCTGCTGGGCAATATCAACGCCTACACTTTGGGTTTGACATTCTGAAACCATGATGAATATCGCGTTGAGTAGACATTATGTTGTGACAGAAATTTCGGCACTATAGGAGTGTTCATAATGACAAGACATTTCATATCGCTTTTTCTGATACTGCTTTCGTTCAGTCTCCTGCACTCGCAGAGTCGTCCGTATGAGGGGCCGGATGATCCCGCCGGCGATATTGCGGCCGAACGGGCCGGCTGGATGAACGGGAATCGTGTTTTGCTGTTTTATCGCAACACCACCGAACAAAGCGATCATGTATCCTGGTTTGTAACCAAGTGGCCCAACACCAACGAAGGGACCAAGATGCACGACGGCATCGCTTTGCTCATTGGGGCGCGTGTTTATGTTGAAAATGATGCCATCCCGGTGACTGATCCCGATATCATCGCCATTCATCCGAATTTGGATACATTATATTATTGCCAGTCCAGTTATAGAGAACACATGGATCGCGATCCCACCGGCACGGTTGAATGGGGTTTTTATCCGGTGTTCGGCTATTTCGATGAATTCAGCGAGACGCCGGCGATGAGCAATCTGCCCGAGTCATGGCCTCCGGCCGGTTGGCCGGCAGCCGGTGACGGCACCATTTGGCCGGGAGAATGGAACGGTCGTTTTGGACGCGGAGTTATGAAGGCTGATCTGGAGTCCTTTTTTGTCGTCAATGATGCGCAGGATCAGGAGAACCTGGGAGTGGAAGATGAGGTCAAGTATTACCCTCGTCCCGGCGTGCGTATCGGCGATAAAAAAGCGGATGTGACGATTCAGCGCGGTCTGCCGTGGGGCGGCATCGGCATTCGGGTGCAGGCGCGCGGTTTTCAGTGGAGCAATCCCTCGGCACAGGACGCCATTTTCTGGGAGTACAGCATTGCCAATATTTCGGACTATGATCTGCCGGAAATGTATTTCGGCCTTTATACGGATAATGCGGTCGGCGGTGAGTCGGCCGATGGCGCGGATGACATTGCCTATTATAATAAATATCTGAATATGTGTTATTCCTGGGACTTGGACGGCATCCCGGTCGGCGGCGGCAAAGAGCCGGGCGTCTATGGATTGGCCTATCTGGAGAGCCCGGGAATCCCGGCCGACGGCGTTGATAATGACCGTGACGGTTTGATTGATGAAAAGCGGGATAATAACGCCAAACAACTCATTGGGCCTTATGACGGCATCACCAATTTGGCCGATTTCCTGCGGTTCTACAGTATGGAAGAATCAGCGCTGCGCGAGCACTGGGATGCTGATGAAGATCAGGATTGGGACAGCTGGAAGGATACCAACGGCAACGGCAAATACGATTCCTCGGATGACATCGGCGACGATGTCGGGTTGGACGGCGTGGGGCCGTGGGATTTGAATTATTACGGTCCGGATGCGGACGGCACCGAAGCCAATGGCCGTCCGGATCGAATGGAGGGTATTGCCGAACCCGATTTCGCCGAAACCGATGTGAGCGAATCGGACATGCTGGGTTTGACATCGTTCCGCTATATCTTTAATTGGGGCGGCGATTACTATGGCGTGGCGGCTGATCAAAATCTGTTCGAACTCCATAACGAACATGTTTTTGATGAAGCGCAGATGGAGCCGCGCAACTTTGTCGAGCAGTTTGCGTCCGGTCTTTTCCCTCTTCAGAAGGGCCTCACGGAACGGATTTCCATGTCACAGCTGCATGCCTATGAATCACTCACCAGCCTGAATTCCGAAACCCACGATGCGCCGGCGCTCTTTCGTCTGAAAGAGGTGGTGCAGTTGATTTACGAGACCGATTACCGTTTTGCCCAACCGCCGATCATGCCGATTTTGACAGCGACCCCGACTGACGGCAAGGTCTATTTGAGCTGGGACAACAAGTCGGATCGATTTACGCGCGACAGTTTTGCGAAAAACATCAATGATTTTGAAGGATACAAGATTTATCGGGCGACGGATCCCTATTTCAGCAACCCGATGAGCATCACCGATGGTTACGGCACCCCCACCTTGCGCAAGCCGATTTTTCAATGCGATCTGATCAACGGAAAAAAAGGGTTTGCCGATTACGGTGAGGTTAACGGCATTCAGTATTATCTGGGTCGGGACACCGGCATCACCCATTCCTTTATCGACAATACGGTGCAGAACGGCTTGACCTACTATTATGCGCTGGTGGCGTATGATTATGGATTGCCGAATGTCGGCGGCGGCATTTCCCCGTCGGAGAATACGATCGTGCTGGAGATTGACGAGAATGAGGAGATACGGCGGATTTCTCCAAATGTCGCCGTGGTGACGCCGCATCAGCCGGCGGCGGGTTATCCGAGCGAGAATGTCACCCTGGATGAGCAGGCCAACAGCGCGGTGGCGAAGAAACTGCCGTTTACAGTGGATATCTTTGACAAGTCGCAGGTGAAAAAGGGGCATACCTACAAGCTGAAGATGAATGTCAAAGACCTGGGTAATTACAGCACCAACGCGCGCTTTCGCAGTCCTTATGATATTTATTACTGCAATGATGAGATACTGGTGTACGATGTCACCCTGGGCGATTCGCTGGTCTATCGCGAAACCAAGAATGATCTGGCGGCATCGAATTTTGATTCACTGGAAACGACCGGCTTTTTTGTCGTCACCGATCAGCGGGACGTGGTGACCGAGTTGTTTGACGGCATCCGCTTGCGCTTTCGCATGCCGACGGTCTTTCCCAGTCCTGATGCGCAAAATTGGGGCTGGGTTGTCGGCAAAGCGCCGATCAACCTCTACACCGCGACGAATAATTATAATTATTTTCCATGGCAGTATGAGATCGTGTGGACGGATAATCCCAATGCCTATAGGACGCGAACGTCCATCCTGTTCAAGGATGTGCACGGCCGATTTGGTGAATACCTCGACAAGGATATGATGCTGCTGGATCAATCGTTTAATTTTTATGTCATCAACAAAACCTTTGTCGACTCGACGGGCAATTATCCGATAATGGATATCATGGTGTATGACATCGATGAGAACAAAGCATTTGATCCGCAAATCGATTGGTTGCTGATCGGCGACACGATTGAAGATTCGCGCGGAACCGGCGCCTATTTGTGGTGCGGTTCGATATTCGTCATGGATTTTACCAATATTTCCAACGAAGCGGACATGCCCCAGCCGAACGATGTGTTCCGCGTCGATTTCAAGCGCACGTTTCATCATTCGGATTCGCTGATGTTCACCATATCGGGATTGGAGGAGGCGCTGGATGTCGCCAAACTCAATGCGGATATGGAGGACATCCGTGTGGTGCCGAATCCCTATGTGGTGACCAACACCATGGAGCCGTCGGTCGCCAACTGGGATCGCAATCAGCAACGTCGCATCATGTTCACCCATATTCCGGCGCAATGTACGATTTCCATTTTTACCATCGGCGGCGTGCTGGTCGACGAGTTAGAGGTCAATAACGCCGATGAAAGCGGGCAGAGCGACTGGGATCTCAATTCAGCGGCCAATGGCACGGTGCACTGGGATTTGCGCAGCAAAGAAGGACTGGAGATCGCATCCGG
>RPQV01000364.1 GCA_003818595.1 Calditrichota bacterium | reverse complement strand
GCTTAAGAATGAGAAGTTGGCGCAATCCCTTCCCAATACGGCAGAGATGTTTCAGCTCTTTCAATACCTCAGCCAAAAATACGCTTTGGCTTCTGTGTGGCAGAATATCAAAGGCGCCACACAACTGACCGATGACGTTTGGCGAATTATCGAAAACGGCCTGCAGACCACCGCTGCAGACTTGAATCGGGAAATCGTGCCTCCGGCCATCTATTATTTGTTTTATACCAAAATCAGTTTCATTTACATTCCCCTGATCCTCGGCCTGTTGGGCGGCTTGCTGGTGAAAATCTTTAAAAATATTAAAGCTCTGCAAGTGGAAAAGAAACAGATCGAGCGCGACCTGCAGAATCGGTTGAAACGGATGCAGCAGGAAAAAGCCGATCTGCAAAAACAGGAAATCATAACCCAAAAACTACTGCGGGAAAATGAGACCGTCATCAGCTCACTGCGCCAAAGTCTTGAGCAATCGAATGCAGAATATGACCATCTGAAAAATGAAGCATCATTGGATAAGATCGAGCAGTTGACCAGTCGGATTTTAGAGCTGACATCGACCAACAACGCTCTTAAAATCGAACTCGAACACACCGCCCGCAAAATCGTGGAAACAGACCGCGTTGTCTCCAAGTTCGAACACGAAATAAAGGAATACAAAAATCCGGAAATCTATATCGATTTCAGGAACAAGACGATTTACAAGAAAAACGGCAGTGAATTCATTTTGTCCAGCGCCGCCAGGCAGTATAAAAACGATGTGTTTCGTTTCCTTGAATTTATGGCGAAAAGTCGGTCGAAACGATTCCATTTGCTGGAATTCGGTTATTTTGACGCCAGGCATTTTATGGAAGCGGTAAGCAAAAATGCGGTTAAAGAATATACGTATCGCGGAAAATTCCCCAAAGTCAAGTCGGGCATCAACCGAACATTCAAAGAAAATATCGGCAAAGAGCTGCTCGTTCAAGACCGCACCCTTTTTTATGTCTATTTTCAAATGCCGGACAAGATTTATCGGATTCATTCCATGGATCATGATATTGATATCTCGTTGGCGCCGTTAAAGCCCAACAAATCACCTGAACTCATCGCGTTTTCAGCCTATAATGATTTTGATTTTTACGCCCTGCATGAGGCTATTCATTTGCAGTCCAATATCCAGGATGCTGACGCGCAATATAAGCAGTTTCTCACCGTCCCGGCCGGGATGGAGCGGCTGGAGATGCTGAAGGAAGCTTTTCATCTGGATAATACAAATACTGAGGTATTGCTGGAGTTGGTGAAATGGGAACCGCTGTTGTATTTTGAAGAGGCTCAAAAAGCCTCCGATCGTATTCACGATGAAATGGTGCAGCTCGAAGAGTTTATCAAAATTGACTGGCAGTATGCCAAAAAACTCGATTTAGATTCCGTCAGAGAACATTTCAAAGAAATGTACGCCTGGAAGTATGTGAATCGACAGAAAATGGCACTGCTCGAAAAGATCAGCCGGGTGGCATTGACGCACATCTTTAATTATGAAAAAAAGAAATTGATCGACAAATTCGATCGTTTGTCAGCCATGCGACTGGAACTGGAATCTTATTTTGCCCTGATACAACGTCTCAAAGAGCGGGTCAATTTTTATGGCATGATGGTTGAAAAACATGCGGTTCGGGCAGCCATCATGAATTTTTATCGACAGAGACATTTCATCGCCGATGATGAGAGCGAGATGCTTTGGAAAACAGAGGTGACGAAATTCCTCTGTCGGGAGTGCTGGGGCGATGCGGGTGAGAAGCAGCACGACCAACGGCCTCAGTTTGTCCTGCGATTACTTGAATGGTTCCATGCGCAAAAGATTAGCGAATCTCCCATTTCGCTGCGCAAGCTGAAATTTTCCTTTGAAAAATGCGGGATTCCCGCAGAATTCCATCCAATATTCATTCATTTTTTCACCCAAAAATTCGACAGTGATCGCATCTGATTTGACGATAGTGGGGATTCCCCGTCCAGCATATTTTAGCCGTGAAACCGCCTTGATTATCAAGTGCCGAGCAATTTTAGAAACATTCTATGCTCTGCTAAAGGTAAATTTCATCTGCTCAATTGATGGGACGGCATGACTCGGCTGCAGTGATGATCGTTTCTATGAAATAGCAAATAGAACAACCCTATGGTCAGAAAAGCGTATACACGGCGCGGATTTATTAAACAAACAGGTTTACTGTCGGTTAGCCCGCTCCTGTTCAATTGCTCAAAATCGAATTTCGAGGATCAGCTCAACACCGGCCGCGTCCCATCAATGCCCGCTGCAGCGCACACGGGCGGTTCGGGTCAATATCACGAAGCGCCCATGCTGGCCGAGCAGGTCGCAAAAGGTTTGCTCCCGCCCGTCGAACAGCGCCTGCCGATCAATCCATTCGTCCGCGTTGTGGAGACCATCGGCAAATACGGAGGCACCCTGTATGATCAAACCGAAAGCAAGGGCGGCCGCTTTTTTCTCGACGGGGCACTGGTTGCGGGGCCGCAGGAGACCGACAACGGCGGTAAAATCATTCGCCCGCATCTTTGCGACAGAATCGACGTTCATGAGGATTTCACCGAGTTTATTTTTCACATCCGGGAAGGACTCAGGTGGTCGGATGGGGTTGAATTGACTGCAGACGATGTGATCTGGTGGTGGGAGCATGAACAGAATCATAGGGATCTTTATCCCGAAGGCCCGCGCACGACCTGGAAAGTGGGCGAGCATTATGCCCGATTCGACAAAATTGATCAATGGACATTTAAAATCTCTTTTCCGGTTCCGTTTAGACCCTGCCTGAATATTTCCGCCCATGAGTGGATGGCTTTCGGCAGTTATTTTGCCCAGCCGGCGCATTATATGAAACAATTCCATATCGATTTCAATCCGCACGCTGATGAATTGGCGAGGCACTTTGGTTATGAAAAATGGCATCAGCTTTATAAAATATATGAAGAATACATGCGTCCTCACTGCGGGAAACCGCATGTGGGGCCATGGATCAGGACGGCCTCCGAGAGTTCATTCGATATTTACACGCGCAATCCGTATTACCCCGAGGTGGATCAGGAGGGCAATCAACTGCCCTATATTGATCAGGTTTTCGTCCCGGTGATCGAAGACCGGAAACTGCGCGACGCTCGAGCAGCTACCGGCGCCGTGTCCCAGGCATCTACCGAGATCACGCAGATCTATATTTATAAAAAAAATACTCAAATGGCGCATTATCACCTGAAAAATTGGCAGCTGGCCAACAGTTCGGAGTGCATGTTCGCTTTTAACCTGAACCATAAAGATCTCACCAAACGAGAAATATATAATGACGTGCGCTTTCGCCAGGCGATGTCGTTGTCCATTAATCGCAAACGCATCAATGACGTCATTTATTTTGGACGGGCTGTGGAATGTCAGGCGACCCTCAATCCCGACGCATCTTTTTTCAATCGCGAATGGCTGCGTCATTGTGCAGAATATGATCCGGTCAAAGCCAATAGGCTCTTGGACGATATGGGATTGGCGTGGGATGCGAATCATCAATACCGCCTGCAACCCGACGGGAAAAAGCTGACTACGGTGGTCATATTCAATCAGCAGACTTTCCCGGTTGAATTGCTCGAATTCGTCCGTCAGGATTGGCAGGATGTGGGGATGGAAACCATCCTTAAAGAGACAGATTTTCGTTTTCGCATGGAAAGATGTCAGTCCGGAGAGCATGACTGCACCTGTTGGAATGCCGATATGGTGGAAGAAATTGCCGCCTATTTGCCGTGGGTGAGCAAATGGAATCCGCAACAAATGTTGTTTTATGCCTTGGACTGGTGGTATTGGTATTACACCGGCGGAAAAAGCGGCGAGGAGCCGCCCGAGGAATGGAAACAGCAATTCAACCGCATGGCCGCTTGGTATCAGACTCGAACGGACGCTGACTATCGTCGATTGGGGCATGAGGTTTGGGATTTTTTCAGTCGCAAACTGGTCTGCATCGGAACCGTCGGATATGCGCCCAATCCGGTGATCGTCAAGAATGGATTGCAAAATGTTCCCGATTCGATCAAGATGGGATATGGCACTGTCTGGGCTAAATCATATATGGTGCAGACCTATTTCTGGGATGAGCCGCAAAAGCATTTGTAATAAATGGAGAGAAGGGTGCAGGCCATGGCCCAAAAGTTTATGAACTCGTCAGAATAAGCATTATCGGCAAAGAGAATTTCATCATGATATTATTCAAATACATCCTACGACGTCTTTTGTGGGCGTGTCTTATTCTGGTGTTGATTTCATTTTTCAGCTTTCTCATCATCCAGCTTCCGCCGGGTGATTTCCTGACCTCCTATTTGGAGCGACTGACCAAAGCGGGCATGTCGCTGGACAGCGAAACCATGGCGGCGCTGCGACATAGTTATGGCCTGGATCGACCGTTTCTGGTGCAGTATGGGAACTGGTTCTGGCGCTTTCTGCATGGAGACATGGGGATTTCGTTCCTTTATGGAATGAGGGTCGAGCATGTCATTCGCGAACGACTTCCGGTCACGTTGGTGATCACCCTCACTTCGATGGTGATCATCTACGCGATTTCAATTCCGGTCGGTATTTATGCGGCGCGGCATCAGTATTCTGTCGCAGATTTTACCGCCGCGATCTTTGGATTCATCGGCCTGGCGACGCCGGCGTT
>RPQV01000363.1 GCA_003818595.1 Calditrichota bacterium | reverse complement strand
CGCCGCGGGCCGCCCTGTTGTTTTCAGCCTGTGCGATTGGGGATTAAGCAAGCCCTGGGAATGGGCTGCCAATGTCGGACATTTGTGGAGGACAACAGGCGATATCCGCAACAACTGGAACATTCCGGATGCCAAAGATGGCAAATGTTGGGCCGGTGGTGTTGTCATTAACCTCGACATGCAGCAGGGACTTGAAAAATATGCAGGCCCCGGACACTGGAATGACCCCGATATGTTACAAGTTGGCAACGGCGCCCTTACAGATAGCGAAAGCCGGGCTCATTTTGCTTTATGGTGTATGCTTTCTGCCCCGCTTTTCGCCGGAAACGACCTTACCAACATGACCGAAACTACCCGTGAATTACTTACGAATACTGAATTAATTGCAATCAATCAGGATGCAATGGGTAAACAGGCTTTCAAAATTAAGGATTACGGGGAACTGGAAGTTTATTATAAGCCACTTCTGAACGATCAACTTGCAATTTGCATTTTCAACCGTTTCGATCATCCTGTAATAGTGGAAATGGACTGGAAAACCTTTCAGATTAAAACCATTCGGGATGGAAAAGTTATGCAGCTTGCGTTAAACATTGATCGAAAGGAGATTTACCTGGACAGTGTGTATTCCATTCGTGATGTTTTTGCAAAAAAAGAGACCGGAACAACTGCACAAATTATTGAGCGGGAAATTCCCAGTCACGACGTGGTTGTATTCAGGCTAAAAAAGAAAAACCAATGATTTAATTGTCTCTGATTATAATGAATTCAATGTTAAATTGCCACTATACCCGCAAAAATTTGGAGCGAGTAAGGTGAGAAAGGGTTTTCAAGTATATCCGGAAACTCTCGGATGTGGACAAGAAGGTTCTACAAGAATTAGTCAACGAAGCATATGACAAAAGGAATAGCTCTGAATAGTCAAATCATTGGAGGCTGACAATGGCCAAGACCGAACTCAAAACCAAGGTGAACGAAGCCAGTGTGACGGAATTTCTCATAAAGGGAAAAGCGGGCGCGAAGGCGACTGGAGGTTGACAGGTTTCTCGCCGCGCAAGCAAAACCTGACGTTGTACCTGATCGGAGGCTTTGACACTCACATCGAGTTGCTGCAAAAACTCGGCAAGTTTACCCCCGGCGTGTCGAATTGGGGTCGGACCAAACTAACTCATTTAAATACATTGTGATAACTGCAAAAAGCCCTGAAAACAGGCCTTAGAATACATTAATTATCCCTATAAACTGCATTCTAAGGGGAGTCTGAGATGCGGCGAGCGCATCGGCACTTATAATCCGGCATATCACACATCGCTGCCACAACCGCGCCTTTCTGCTCCGGCGTCGAATCGACCGCTTTCGCCGGCTTTATATCAATCTCAACATGATGCATATCAGGGCGCCGCAAACGGCAATAGATATGCGTTCTGAGCGGCCTGCTTTAATCGGAGATAATTCGAAGCAATGGACTGTTTCTGTCAATCCCTTGGTGTTGCTTAGAATCCATTTGCAGGGCTGAAAAATTGAATCAAAGAGCCTTTTTCGCGCTAAAATGAATTTCAAACCTATTACAAACAACAGGTTGATTTGGTCCGACCCCGATTTTTCCACCCGCGCCCATAACTGTTAAAAACACCTTGCAATTCGTTGCCAAATATTTTATTATAGCGCTGTTGCTTATTCCAATTCCATCATCTTAAACATTCTCTGCAGTCATAACAAACACGAGCAATGATTCAAAACGACATTACAGACATCTTTCTTGCATTAATGGTTGCCATTTTCGGCTTGATCGCATTGACGTTGTCTTGCTTTCGTCTTAAAAGCAAGGACTATTCGTTGCTTTCATTCGGCATCTTTGCTCTTTTATATGGCATACGAGGAGTCGTTGAGATACAATCCATACAGGCCGCCGCCAACGGCCGGGAAATCATCTTCCCCTATATCATATCTTTCATCACCTACCTTATACCCATACCCTTTTTTGTTTTTATCATTCAAATCTTTGGCAAGGGCAGATACAACTTTTTTTTGTGGGCGTTGCGCTCTTTTATTGTGTTTGCGGTCATTGGTATTTTTTGGGATATTCTTCAGAGCAGGCCTTCAACACTGCATTCATTTAGCCGGATTCTCGTTATTTTTTGGGTAGGCGTCCTCATAATAAATGTCCTTAAACCGGTCGCGCCAAGAACACGCGAACAGAATCGGTTGCTCATTGGGTTGTTCATCTTTTTGTTGTTCGTCATCAATGCCAATTTGGTCGGTTTGAATATACTCCTTTGGCAATGGAACAGAGAAGAGTTCGGATTTATTATTCTGCTGGTTTGCCTTGGATATGTTGCGGCTCATCGATTCTTCGAAAACGAGAAAAAGCTTTACGCCGTTGAGCAGGAGATGGCGATTGCCCGTGAGATTCAGTCCCGCATCCTGCCGCTGACGATGCCTTCCATCGAAGGTTTGGATAGTGTAGCACGCTATATTCCAATGTCCGCTGTAGCCGGCGATTTTTATGACTATCTGGTCAAAGATAATCAGATATGCATCCTTTTAGCGGATGTATCGGGACATGGTGTGGGAGCAGCGCTGATCGGCTCCATGCTCAAAGTCGCTTTTGCCTCCCAAGAACCACACATGTCAGATCCTGCGCGTGTACTGGTCGGGATCAACCGGACTCTGCACGGCAGGATCGACGGCAACTTTGTAACGGCGTGCTGCATTTACATTGACGCTGAGAAAGGCTCGGGAGAGTATGCTGGTGCGGGTCACCCACCGTCTCTTCTTTGCCGAAAGAATGAAGTAGAAATAGTCGAACTTGTGAATGAGGGTATAATCCTGGGTCCTTTTCCAGATGCGATCTATAAAAATAGGTCACTGTCATTTAAAACGGATGACCGCATCTTGTTATACACCGATGGAGTAACTGAAGCGACAAACCGCTCTGACGAATTCTTCGGGGATCAGCGTTTGAAACACTTTGTCGGAGCACATGCAAATCTGTCGGCCGGGCAGTTTTTAAACGCGTTGTTTGAACATCTTTACGCTTGGTCGGGTAGAGCTTCCAGCAAAACACTTGACGATGATTTAACGGCAATAGTCATAGACATTGGATTCAACCCAAGTAACTGAGAGCATGACATGATTTGATTTTGACCAAGGATCCATATCTGCAGCGGACTGAAACGGCAGGTTCTTTTAAACAAGTTGCGGGGTTATGAAAAGTTTTGCAATTTTTTCAGGCTTACCTGATGTTGTTTCAGCCACTGAGCTTATTGTTTGTGCCGCCAAACTCTGTAGGGATGATCAATGCGGACGATGAACTCTTAAAAAGCGAAAAAATATTGGCTCATCAAATCAAATTACCCGCACCTCAACTGGACCTCGAATTCCCCCTGATGAAAGCATTGGAGCAACGACGGTCGATTAGAAAATGGAAGGATACGCCGCTTTCAGAGCAGGAAATATCCAATCTATTGTGGGCAGCCTGCGGCATTACCCAAAGCGGATACAGCAAAGCGAAAAGCAAAAGAACAGCCCCTTCCGCGTGCAATTCGCAGGAGATCAGAGTCTATCTGCTCATGGAAAAGGGGGTATTTTTATATCAGGAAGAAAATCATGAGTTGATAGAAATTCTCCCTTTGGATATCAGAGAGCACACGGGTACGCAAAAAATGATGAAAACTGCCCCTCTGGGAATCGTTTTTGTTGCTGATTTGTCGAGAATGACCGGCCCTTTTTTGAAAAGCAAAGAAGCGAAAAGATTGAGCGCGTGGGTTGATACGGGATTTATCAGTCAAAATGTTTACCTTTATTGCGCGGCAGCAAACCTGGGTTCGGTTGTCTTGGGCCTGGTGGATCGAGATAAACTGCATGAACTGATGCAGTTGAAGGAACATGAAAAGATTGTGTTGACTCAAGTTGTTGGTCATTTGGCATAGTTAATCTGCCGCATCAATACAAAACCGCTTTCGTATGCCAATTTATCTATCGACAGCTTCTGCAGCGACTGTTTGACCTGTATTATAGTCGAGTCTGCTTTTTTACAGGCGGCATAGTGAGGATATCTCTTCGGTGAAGTACATCTCACAAGTTGACCGTTCCGTAGAATACAGTTGCTGCATACAGATCAGTATCCATTCCGTCCGCTCAGGATCTTCAGGCTGTGCTTCCGTGAACCAGCAGCGCGCTTGCGCTGTTGGAGGAGCTGTTGCAGAGGCGTTTATAAACAGGGGGTTGTATCTGCCTGTCCGCATCGACATCATGGTTGACGGCAGAATTTTCACCTTGTTAAATTTTCTCTTGCTTTCAAACCGCAATGTTATTACTATGCATTATTAAGCGGTTCATCAGCGTCGTCCGCGGAAGAGTTACGGGGACGACGGATATCTACACTATGGGGAGATGGTGTGAACGGCGGTACGGCGGGAATTCCAATTTTATTTCCACACGATTAGTCTGCAGCGGGAAATGGAATCGTTGCGTCTGCGGCGGTCGGAAACAAGCCGCTGAAGCTTTTCCTGCGAGTTGAACAGTTCCTTCGAGCAAGAGATTGCAATATTAAAAAAGATAAAGCCTGCCTCTTTTGGAAAAGAGGATATTTCCTTAAAATAGGTAGATCAATATGGTGACGTACTGGTTTGTGTTCGTTACAAATATGACGAAGAGAAGCGAAAAAGAATGACCACTATTGAATTGATCGT
>RPQV01000362.1 GCA_003818595.1 Calditrichota bacterium | reverse complement strand
TTCAACACAGGGCCCGATGAAATGAAAAATCGTGGCGGGTTGCTGCATCAGCTTATTGAATGTCGATTGATCGGGATGGGTCACGATGTCGTACGACAGTTTCAAACCTCGTTTCTTCAACCGCGAAAACAGTTCCTGCAGGGAATGGATTTCCGTCTCAAGCGAATACGGAAGATAATCTGCCGCGCCCGATTCATTCGCCGGTTGACCGGCAAAAACGACGATGCGCGACTCTTGCGCGATGGAAGGTTCACCTTCTTCCTCATCTTCAAAGCGGGAAAAAAGGATCTGTTCGTGCTTTGCCAGGAAGATGTTTTCATCGGCGTCAAAGGCCAGCTCCCAGGGAATATCCGCCAGACGGCCCGCTTCGCATTTCAGCTGAAGCCATAGTCCGGCCTCTCTTTTCCGGCAATAGTCCAGATTGCGGCGATAAAACTCGCGCAGTTCAGCGGGGAAGAGCAGATCAAATATTGCTGCGCCCATTTCCGGCGTGAACGGAGCCTTGCCTCTTTTTAAACGCCACTCCTGCAGATTCGACAAGATTTCCCGGACACGCTGAGAGCTCAGCAGGCCGCTGTATTGGGCATGGCTTGGAATTATGGGGGACTGAAGAATCGAATGGCACAAGGAATCAGGATCAGCCTGAAATAGTCTGAGTTTCAAGGGAACGAGATTCATCTTCACAATCCCCGTGAATAATGTGATTGGCTTGGACGGCTATATTTTCGTGATCTGCGGCTAATATACGAATAAAATTTGAAACGATATCGGAAAATTGTGAGCGATTTTCTTTTTATTGAAATTCTAAAGCTGCGTTCTGGTCGAACACCACATGTCCTTTTTTAATGACGCGGTTGATCAGGTTCACGCCAAAGTGATACGGTATTTGCTGGGGGGATTGAACGTCGAGGATGATCACGTCCGCTTGTTTGTCCGGCTCCAGGCTCCCGATATCCTCCCGATCCAGCGCATGGGCGCCATTGACGGTGGCGGCGGTGATTGCCTGAGCGGGCGTCATTTTCATTTGCAGACAAGCCAAGGCAATCATCATGAGCATGCTGTAACTCGGGCATGAACCGGGATTAAAGTCGGTCGCCAGGGCAACCGGCACGCCTTCCCGGATCAGTCGCTGAGCATCGGCATAGGCGCCGTGGCCGCCGAAAAATGCTGCGCCGGGCAGCAGCACGGCGATGGTGCCGGCCTGCGCCATCGCTTTGATCTCATCAGCGGCGAGATGATCGCAATGATCGACCGATACAGCGCCCAATCTTGCCGCCAAGCCTGCAGCGCCGAGAGCGTGAAACTGTCCGGCATGCACCTTGAGTCGAAATCCCGCAGATCGAGCCGCCAGCAACAACATTTCGGTCTCCGCCAGAGTAAAGGCTTCGGATTCGCAGAACACATCAAAGAAACGAGCGGTGGGTTTGGCCAGGTGGAGCGCCTGGTTGCTCAGCCAGCGGAGATAATCCTCGCGCGGCTGGTCAAGCGGCGCCACATGTGCGCCCAGGAATGTGGCGATGATATCGAGTGAATGCCTCTGCTGCAGCCGCTGAATGACGGTCAGCATTTTCAGCTCGTCTTTGGCCGACAAACCATATCCGGTTTTTATTTCGACGGTGGTGGTGCCATGGGCGAGCAGTCTATCCAACCTTTTCAGGGCGGTGTGGAGGAGTTGATTTTCATCAGCCTCGCGCACGGCCCGAACCGTCGAATGGATGCCGCCGCCGCTTTGCAGAATCTGCAGATAGCTTTCGCCGTTGATCTTGCGCGCCATCTCCTGCTCGCGCGATCCCGCATAGACCAGATGCGTGTGCGAGTCGACAAAGCCGGGCATGACCAGACACCCTTGGGCATCGATCTGCTGCTCAGCCGTATATGCGGCAATGATATCGCGAGTTGTGCCGGTTGCAAGAATACGACCATCGCGGATGGCGACCGCGCCCTGTTCGATGGGCGAAAGGTCATCCATTTCCGTGCCGCGTCGAGGACGGCTTGCTCCGGCCAGGGTGAGAAGCGTCGAGGCGTGATGAATGATGAGATCGGCGGAGATGCGTGTCACAGCCGTCATCGTTTCGCCTTAACCGATCTTTCGCTTCATCAGCCGGGCGATGCGGCGCGATCGTTTGTCAATTTCAGCCATCAGAGATTCGGCTTCCTCACTGACCTGCAATCTCAATAATTCATCATTGATTTGAGGGAGATTGATGCGGATGTTGTAATAGGCGCCTTTCGCCGCCGCCGCTGCTTGGAGGGCTGCGACGCCTGCGTCGGAAAGCGCGTTGATATTGCCTCGGCGTACCAATTGCTCCGCCAAATCGATCAACGGCAAACTCTGACGCAGCGTTTCCAGCGGCGTCTCGGTCATCTTTCGGGCAGCATTTTGCAGGGCGATCTGCCTTGATTTGATTTCTTCTTCTGTTTTTTTCGGCAGTCTCACGGCTGACATATAGGCGTCAAAAGAGCGGCTGTCTTCATCCACCAGTTCGGAAAAATGGGGGATCAATTGTTGCGCTTTAATGGCCAGCGCTTCCATGAGACGTTTTCGGCGTTTATACTCTTTATTCGCAAACGTGACACCGGCCACCATGGCTGACAATGCGGCTGATAGCGCTCCGCTGAGCGCCGCAACGCTGCCGCCGCCGGGCGTCGGGGAATCTTTGGCCAATGATTCGATCAATTGGGAGGTGGTGATCTCCATATAGGAGAATTGTTTTTCGCGAATGGCGTATTCAATGATGCGCTCCCGCGGATCAAAGGGTGCTGAATCATTGAGTCCCAGGGAGATGATAGCCGTATGAATGATTTCCGCTTCCGATTGTCCCGTGTGTTTTCCCTGGCGGCGTAAATAGAACAGCCCGGCATCCGCCAACGCCTGTAGCGGTGTCATGCCGACGATTTCGCTGCCGGTCACCCGCAATCCCATGCTTGCGGCTTCGACGCAGACTGCTTCAAACGCAGTGTGTAGACCCGTCTCCTGCAGATTATGGAGGTTCATCGATACCTGCGCGTAGCCGTACTGATCGATATACCATCCGGCTGCCTGCACCTGTTTCAATTTTCCCGGAACTTTGATCGAATTGCCCTGGTCATCGTAAATGATATTGCCCTTTTTGTCCCGCTTCGCTCGTCCCGATTCCCGTAGTCGCAGTGCAATTTCCTGTGCCTGGCCTCGGTCCCGGGTATTGAGATTGACATTATAGGCCAACATGAAATCGCGCACCCCGACGACCGTGGCGCCTGATTTGGCATTGAAAATGGGTTCTCCATAATCCGGCAGAAAATGAGGATCGAGCAGTTTCTGTGGCAGAGATTCGTATTCTCCCTGGCGTATGTCCGGCAGTTTTTCGCGTTCCGGTGATTGTGCCGCTTTACTGTAGAGATAAACCGGTATGCTCAATTCGCGGCTGATGCGTTGCGCCACTTGATGCGCCAGCTCGATGCATTCTTGATCGCTAACGCCGGTTATGGGGATGAACGGGCAGACGTCCATGGCGCCGAGGCGCGGATGAGCGCCCTTGTGTTTGGACATGTCGATGAGTTCAGATGATTTTGTGCAGGCGCGAAATGCCGCCTCAGCGGCTGCCTCGGGAGGACCGACGAAGGTGAAGACGGTTCGGTTGGTGTCGCGACCCGGGTCGATATTGAGGAGTTTAACCTGATCGACGCTGCGGATGGCGACGGCGATGGCCTCGATGATGCCGGCATCCCGGCCTTCGGAAAAGTTAGGTACACATTCAACGAGTCTGCGCATGAAATTCCTGTTCTAATAGAGTGATGATCTGCGTACAAGGTATCGGATGTCATCCGATCAAGAGTCAAGCATGATGACGATCAGGTTGTTAAACCCGGAATTTTTGCATTCACGCGATGAGCGTAATCGATCGCTTCGGCATAGCCCGCATCGGCATGACGAAAAATGCCCATCATGGGATCGGCGGTCAGAACCCGCTGCAGACGAACCGCTTTTTCGGCCGTGCCTGTCGCCACCATCACCTGTCCCGCGTGTGTCGAATAGCCGATGCCGACCCCGCCGCCGTTATGAATCGAAACCCAGTCGGCGCCGCACGCAGTATTGATCATCGCATTCAGCAGCGGCCAGTCGGCGATGGCGTCACTGCCGTCTTTCATCGCCTCGGTTTCGCGATTGGGCGAAGCGACGGAGCCGCAGTCCAGATGGTCGCGTCCGATCACCACCGGCGCTTTGATTTGGCCTTTGCTGACCAAATCATTCATCTGCAGGGCGAATTCGGCCCGCTGTCCCAGTCCCAGCCAGCAGACGCGGTTGGGCAGACCGATTTGAGGCACCTTGTCTCTGGCCAGCTGAATCCAGCGGATCAGCAGGTTGTCGTCCGGAAAGAGGCGAATGACGAGGTCATCGAGCAGGTCGATATCGCTCTTTTCGCCTGAAAGGGCAGCCCAGCGGAACGGTCCTCGTCCCTCGCAGAACAGGGATCGAATATAAGCGGGGACGAATCCGGGGTAAAGGAATTGACCGTGTTGATCCCGCACCGTCAGGCCTGCTTTTTCAGCTTGACCGCGCAGGTTGTTGCCATAATCAAAGGCGATTGCGCCTTTTTTCTGCATGTCGAGTATCGCCTGGGTATGCTGGGCGATGGCCGCCAGCGATCATTTGCGATATTCGCCGGGATTTGTCTGTCGAAGCGAATCCAATCTGGCCATGTCGCCGATCGGCACATAGTCGAGCAGA
>RPQV01000361.1 GCA_003818595.1 Calditrichota bacterium | reverse complement strand
GTCCCAATTTTGGGGTGTTGCGCGTTCTTCCTGCGATCCAAAGGTTAAACTGGGCAAAATTTCAATTTGATTCGGGTGCTTTAGACTCTCGTAGACAATCGACAAGTTCACCGTCAGCGAAGATTGACCCGGTTCGATTTTGGGGAAGGAACCGCTTTTGCCAAAGCGACTGATTTTACGCCAGAATAATATCCCCATGATCGACTCTTCTCCGCCTGCATACCTGATGCTGCGCAGGGGGATAGATACTTCCACCTGATAACCCCTGTCGTCCATTTTTCCGGCACTTTCCCACACCCAGTCCGGGGCTGTATCTTCACTGGTTGCGGTGCTTAGAATGTCCGCCTGAATTCCGTTGGGATTGATGAAAAAATCATAGCTGCTCTGTTTATTGCCGAGCGCATCGAGTGAAAATCCGACCCAATCATCTGAAAAAATTCGATCTCTTTGAGAAATGGACGTTTTGATTTTCTCGGGTTGATCATCTAAACATCGAAAGGCAAAATATAGATGTTCGGCATCATAGGCGAGATGAATCTTTGTTCGCTGTTGCAGGGTGTCACCGAAGGCCGGATTATAGGTGATGAATAGCGTGTCGATGGAACAAGATTGCCACAAAGACTCTTCAATTATGCCGTCGATGTGTGGAGGGGAATCGGTTTTGAATGGTTTGCAGGCGCCTGTCAAATTGTAGGGAGCGGCGTATAGGTGATTCACGGGATTCAATAGGAAAATCAAAATGAAAACAGTAAATCCTCTGGAAAAAGCATTCATTACGGATCTCCTGAATCTGAATATCGGCTTTGATACGACAATAAAGACGATAAAGATGCCGTTCGGTTACAAGAATTATTCAGGGATAAATTCAACGGTTGAACTGTGGTGGAATCGTGTGAGGGAACCAGTAGAAGGAATTTGTGCGTTCAAAAATGAAAAAAGCCTTGAATAGTATATCAAGGCTTTTGCAAGTAGCGTCGGAGCTATCCTACCATGAACGAGTTCGGCGTCCACTGTCTTTTCGTTCTTGGCGTGGTTTCGCTTCATTGACCAACAATGAGCGACCTTCAAAGTCCGCGCCGTTGAGCGCCGTGATGGCTTTTTGTGCTTCGTCTCGTGACGGCATTTCGACAAAAGAAAAACCACGCAATTCACCAGTGAAATGATCTTTGATCAATTTGATGTCTGTCACCTGTCCAAATTCCGAAAAAACGGACCGAACAGCTTCTTCCGTCGTATTTTTGGGAAGATTTCCTACGTAAATATTCACTATCAACTCCTAGATAGAATTTGATTCAGCCAATGATTGATGTTAAGATCCGCCTCGGTAGGCCCAGCGATTTGGAGGGTTATTAAAGAGGAAATTAAATCATATTGGACATTAATTAAGCCTTTTAATGTAGGTATTTAAATTTACTTATGCAAATGATATTTTTTAATTTATATGCCTTCGATAAAAACATGGTTTGGTCGATTTTGGGGCTGCCATGGTCTTGACGAAGCATTAGCGGGTGGTTGCAGAAGAATCAGGAAACTCACAAAACGTTGTTGATTCTCGTCATCTTTATCGGGAGAATAATTGTTCAATCACGACAGGGCCTAACAGGCCGAACTCTTGCGCATCACCATAAGAATTATTGAGTAAATTGCCTATGCGAATATTCAGTTGGTTATCGCCCTCATGGAGGTTTTGGCTGATATCGATTCGATAGGGCGGCCAGAGACGTTCACCTGCCAGCTCCCCGTTGAGATAAATTTGCGCGCAGTTGAGTACCTTGCCAAGATCCAAAATGATCCTGCCTTGGGTTTGAGCGAGCGTGAAATGCTTTTCATACTCGACATAGCCGCTCAGACTATCCAGCCCCCAAGCAGAACAGGGTTGTAAGGCAGACACCCACTGTCGCTGTTCCAAACCAGCAAAATTGAAAGGATGTTCACCAGGCGGTTGGATTTCCGGATTAATCGAAATGCTCCATTCACCATCGAGTTCGAGGATGATGGTTTCCCGAAATGATTCGAAAGCGGCTTGAGGGCTTTGCTGCTGTTCAATCACAAGCCAAAAGGCCTCGTAGGATTCAAATGTGAGATTGATACTTGTCCCTTCGGGATGATCGGTTGAAGCAAGCGGCTGAATTTCTCCGGTTTCGCAGTTCCACTTGGTTGCGGAGCCATGAAGATGTGGAAAAAGCAGGCGGCATGATTGTCTTGTTTCACTATTATTAACCAGCCAGAAGAAATCATTGTCATTGATGCGTCGATGTTGCTGCAGCAAGGGGAAATCACCCATCTGAAAAAAGACGTGCGGAGAGAGTGCCTGCTTACACTTTACATTTTCTAAATCGATTCGTGCGTCGGCCAAAAAACTGACATTTTTTTGAGCGATCAATTGACGCATGAATTGTTTCACTTCTGCATCCTCGAGACCAGCTTCCATTGAAGCAGAAGGAATTGTATGCAAAAGAATGATATGGCCTCCATTTTGAGCAAAAGCGAGCAGTTTTCGAGCATTCTCACGCGAGATCATGGTCATTGCCGGGAGAATCACGGTGCGAAACCGGAACGGCGTCCGCACCAATTCCGCCCCTTCAGTAATCATTTGCTGAAGATAATGACGATCAGCAATCAGATATTCAATTCGCTGGCGTGTCAAATCATCAATCGCTTGCGCATAAATTTTATTGATGTTTTGTGAGCGTTCGTTAAACCAGTTGTCCATGAGAGGCGGACACCACCAGGCGGATAATCTTTTCATTTCCTCGGCTGATTGATCAATGTCGTTCTGTTGGGGCAAAGGCATGATCGCCGGAACCGGCACGCGACCCGGGAAAGCGGGATCAAATACGCCTGCACCACTCCAACCCCAGACGCTGTCCATTGGGTTTAATAAAAGCACATCAGCTGACGATTGGCCACAACTGTTGACAAAGCCCGCTCGACGCAGAAAATCGCTCCAAAGGTGAAGAAGCGGCCAGAGTGGTTGTTGATCAAACCAATCCGGCAGCCAGGGATTGCCGTCCAGTTTACGGGTGGCAAAGACAGCGTGTGGAACGATATGATTCACGCCCCAGCAGATCGCGGCGTTGGCGGCCTGCTTGATGGTGATCGGGGAAAATCCCCAAAATCCAGATCCTCCCATGATTTCGCTTTGTTGACGCCTGTTTTCGAATTCGCAAATGGATCGTGTCTCCATAAAATCGTGCGGCTGCAGCACATTCAAGCCCAGGGCGTCTGTTCCGGGCATGGAGAAACTTTTCTGTGCTTTGAAAAAATCGCCGACAGCCCCGGCTTGCCACATCAACGTCTCTTCCCATAGATTGGAAATGCACCAGAGATGATGATCCCAGCACCAATCATTTATTTCCTTGAAATATCCGGCATACAAATCCGAGACAGCGTCGTACCAATCCCAACGGGCTTTGAAATAATAGCCTTCTTTGTCCGTGTCGAACAAAAGCGGCAGGTGCAGACGAATATCACTGCCTGTTTTCTGACTGTACAAGTTGGACAGGTCATTCGACCAGGCGAGTTTATATCCGTCATCTCCTTCATGATCCAGGAAAATTCCGGGGATGGTTGATCCCAATGCGCTTCCCATCTGCTCTGCATAAGGCTGCAATGCCTCGTGAATGAATGCCGAAGCGAGGCGGCGATCCAGAAAGTTCAGTCGTCCGCCGTCGCAACCAGGATGAAAATATTGATGGAAAACATAGAGACGCCATGAGCTGCCGGCCGG
Organism: Calditrichota bacterium; assembly: GCA_003818595.1. Lineage (GTDB taxonomy): Bacteria > Zhuqueibacterota > Zhuqueibacteria > Residuimicrobiales > Krinioviventaceae > Fontimicrobium. The sequence continues at coordinate 980 of RPQV01000361.1, read as the reverse complement.
TGCCTGCCAATCAAACGGCGCATCGGCGCCGATGAGTTTCAGGGTTTGACTCTTGATGATGGCCGGGACGTGAGGGACGACTTTAAGCGCGGGTTCTGTTTTTACACGTTTTAAACGATTTTTTTGTTGAGACAGAGTGAGCAGGATCTCATCATCCGTCTGAAGAGTTGGGTGATCGATCAGAGATGAGGAACTGCTGTCGGCAGTTCCGATCAGCTGTGCCGCGATCACAAAGAAAGAGGCTGGAACGCGGACCGATTTGCCGCCGGCCACTTCGATAGTTTGCCAATACAAGCTTGTCGCCCAAAGATCAGGATGGCTTTTCAGCACTCTTCCCGCCGCTTGCCCACTCGGCCACCAAAAGTCTCCGCACATCCCGATGAATCCGGCATCAGCTTCTGCCACGGCCGCAACTCGTCGAAATGCTTCGAACCATAATGGCGAGAGCCATTGTTCGCGGGGCAAATCAGGTAATCCCACCATGTTAAAGCGCGCATGAACATAGCCTGGATTCATTCTTTGCGCAAGCATTTTTTCTGCCATGCGGACCAGGTTGTCTCGGGTTTTTTCTTCATCGAGAGGGGTATCCCAGAACCAGAAAAAAAAGGGGGCAAAAGAGGCCGGAGGATCCGCAAAGAGGAAGCGAAGCGAGTCACTGTCGGGTGTATGTCTGCTTCCCGGCAGTGTTTGGGCTGTTGTCGTTACTATCGGGAGCAGCAATGCCATCAATTTCAGAAATCGATTGATCAAGTGAGCATCGTTGTGCTGGAATTGTTCTTTTGTCGATTGTTCTCTAGAGCTGTGCGGACATTGCGGATGAATCCGTCATATCCACATCGCCTGACGGGAGAGTATTGAAATCTTTGCAAGAACTCGTTTTGATTCATGGACATCAGCCTTTCCAAGGTGAGTTCCGACAAACCGATGCGGGGGTGAAATGGCTGTTCATCCGTCTGCTGAGAAAATTTTTGATTCCAGGG
>RPQV01000360.1 GCA_003818595.1 Calditrichota bacterium | reverse complement strand
TGATCGGCTATGGCAAAAAGCGGCCGCTGATATTTTTGGCGGAAAACTCACCCGGTTATCAAACGCCGGTGGCATCGGATAAAGGCCAAGCCAACTATATGTTCTGGTTCACCAGCGGCGTGGTGGAGGAGGGACGTTCGCCGCGAGACGCCGGCGCCGGCACGTTCTACAGTGCCATGTCAAACATCGATCTGAAAATCGAGGACGAAAATCCGCACGCGGTCGCCCTGCGCACGCATTTTGCCCAGCATAGTTTTATTGAAAATATGGTGGTGGACGCCGGCAACGGCAAAGCGGGATTGTATGACGTGGGCAATGAAATGGACAATGTCGCCTTTTATGGCGGAGAATACGGCATTTATACCACCAAAACGTCACCGGGTTGGCAAATGATGATGGTCGACGTCTATTTTGAAGGCCAGCGTCGCGCGGCGATCTATACCCAGGAAGGGGGATTGACGATCGTACGGATGCAGGCGAAAAATGTGCCGACGGTCATTGAGATCAGGGAAAACTACAGCGACCGCCTGTTTTTAGAGGACTGCGTATTTGAGAATGTCAGCCAACAACTCCTGATCGTCAGCAACGAAAACAATTACACCAACCAGATCAGTTTACGCAACGTCGACTGCCGCAATGTGCCGGTGCTGGTTCATTATCGTCGCAGCAACCGTCAAACACCAGGGCCGGCTAATATTTATAAAGTTCGAAATTATACCCACGGTGTTCACATCGACAGCCTGACGGCGGAACCTGTCGTGGACACGCGCGCGGATATCGTTCCGCTCAAATCACTGCCCACACCCATAGCGCGCGAAATTCCGGCGCTGCCGGATATGCGGGAATGGATCAATATCCGCGATCTCGGCGCCGTCGGTGACGGTGTGACCGACAACACCAAGATTTTTCAGCAAGCCATCAGCCACTATGCCGCCATTTATATACCGCAAGGCTGGTATGTGGTCTCGGAAACGCTCAACCTCCGACCCGAAACCTGCCTGATCGGCATGAGTCCCATTGCCACTCAGATCATGCTCCTGGAGAGCACTCTTGCATTCAGCGGATTCGGCCCACCCAAGCCTCTGATCGAAACGCCTCCGGGCGGTACCAATATCATCACCGGCATCGGCCTCAACACCGGCGCCTATAATTACCGCGCCGTTGCCTGCAAATGGATGGCGGGCGAGAACTCGTATATGAATGACGTCAAGTTTATCGGCGGACACGGCACGATGACGCGCGGACCTCAAGCCCGGCGTCAATGGAATCGCCCCGGAATCAGTTCGCCGACAGACCCGGTTTACGACCGCTGGCACGATCGCGCGTGGGACACGCAATACTGGAGTCTCTGGATCACCGACGGCGGCGGCGGGATATTCAAGGACATTTGGACTGCCAGCAGTTATGCCGCCGCCGGTATCTTTATCAGCAATACCTCGACCCCAGGTCGGATTTACGCTATGTCGGTCGAGCATCATATCCGCAATGAAGCACATCTGAAAAATGTTGCCAATTGGAAGCTCTATGCCTTTCAATTTGAAGAAGAGTACACCGAGGGGCCGGATTGTCAGCCGATCGAACTGCAGGAATGTCGGGATTTGGTCTTTGCCAACCTCTACATGTTCCGCACTATTCGGCTGAAAACCCCCTATCCCTATTCGGTGCGAACCTGGAATTGCCGCAATATTGAAATGCTGAATGTGCACAATTACACGCAGATCAAATACACCACCGACTTGCCGGTGTATGACATCAACAAGGATGTGGATGTCCGACCATGGGAATTCACGCGGCTGGTTATCACCGGCGATGAACGCCGTCGATCGCCGCTGACAGGGGCAGTCGGTCAGATTGAAAAACTGGCGACCGGATTCGAGTTTGCCGAAGGCATCACTTCCGACAGCCGCGGCAATATCTATTTTTGTGAACAGCGCATGCGCCGCATTTACAAATGGGACAGCGAGGGTAACCGCATCACCCTGGTCGCCGTACTGCCGTGGCAACCGCTGTCCCTGGCGGTGGATACGCAGGACAACTTGCTGGTCATCTTTCGCTATGATCCACAGCCGGGATATACAATCGACGGCGAACAGGAATCCGTACCCACCCTGCCGGATGCGGGCGGCACGTCATTCAGCGGGTGGGGCAACTCGGGATTCGCAACTTGGGTCTATGCGGTCGATCCCGACAATCCGGAGGAAACCATCGCGCTTCTCCCTCGTGCTCCCATGGGGTCGATCAAAAAGGTTGCTCAAGCCATCTATCCCGCGCACCGTTGGCGTGACTCGCATGATTTCAATGACATTGCGGTTCAGCAGCCGGAAAATTGTTTTGTCGCGCCCGATGGCGTCACCATTATACCCGAGTGCTATGACTTGGCTCGATCTTCCGCAGTTCTGCAGGCTTTTCCGGGCCAACCCTTTTATGCGTCTGATGAATACGATGCCAGAATGGTCAGGATGGATGTCAAGGATGATGGTTCGCTGCATAATCTGACCTATTTCATCGAACAAGGGGAATTCGGTTCAGCTGTGGACAATGACGGCAATGTGTATGTAGCCAACGGCCACATCTATATCTACAATGCACAAGGCAGAAATATCGGGATGATCAAAACACCGGAACGCCCGGCGACGATTCAGTTCGGCGGGAAGGACGGAAATATCCTGTTCTTCACCGCGCGTTCGTCATTGTATGCGGTGCGCATCAAGTGAGCATTCAATGAAGATTGGATTGACAGTGCGGAGAATTGAGGATGTGAATCATTTAGGAGAATTGACACGATGAAGAATATAATCGCAACCTTTGCCTGGGCGCTGTTTTTGTGGTTTTCTTCCCTCATTTGGGCCGAAAGCAGTCTGCCGCAAATTGAAAGCTGGATCACCAAAGCGGATCGATCCGCGCTTTTTGAAAAACTGCCGGGACAGGAACCGTTTCGCATTGAAAACAGAGGACGCGGGACGACCATTGTGGTTGATGACCGACAGGCTTTTCAGCCCATCGACGGATTTGGTTTTGCTCTCACCGGCGGCAGCGCTGAGCTTCTAATGAAGATGAGTCCGGAAAAGCGCGCTGCAGTACTGCGGGAATTGTTCGCCGTCGATGCCGAGAATATCGGCGTCAGCTATATCCGCTTGTCCATCGGCGCCTCGGATTTGAACAGTTTTGTCTTTTCCTACAATGATCTGCCGGAAGGGGAGACTGACTATCAATTGGCTAAATTCGATTTAGGACAAGACTATCACGACGTCATTCCGGTGATGAAAGAGATACTGCAGATCAATCCCACGATCAAGATTCTGGGCTCGCCATGGTCGGCGCCGGCATGGATGAAAACCAACAATCTTGTCCGCGGCGGCTTTCTCAAAGAAGAATGTTATTCGACTTTTGCTCTCTACTTGGTCAAATATGTCCAGCACATGTCACGAGCCGGCGTTCCCATCGACGCCATCACGGTTCAGAACGAGCCCCTCAATTCCAAGAACACCCCGAGCATGCCGTGGTTCGTGGATCAACAGGCCAAATTCATCCGTGATCATCTCGGCCCCGCCCTTGCCGAGGCCGGGCTGAAAACCAAGATCATTCTCTTTGACCACAACTGCGATCGCATTGACTATCCCCTCGCGCTGTTGAATGATCCCAAAATTTCAGCTTTTGTCGACGGCTCCGGATTTCATCATTACGGCGGCGACATCGGCGCCATGAGCATCGTGCATCTCGCTCGTCCGGATAAAAATCTCTATTTTACTGAACAAATGGTGGTCGAAGATCCGTCAAGTCAGGTGATCGATATTGCCGCTCAAGTTAAGCGCATGATCATCGATGTGACGCGCAGCTGGAGCCGCAATGTCATTTTATGGAATCTGGCGGCAGATCCGCTGAATGATCCCCATACCGACAATGGCGGCTGTTCCATGTGCCAGGGCGCTGTCACCATCGATGGTGATTTGGTTTCGCGCAACATCGCCTATTACGTCATCGCTCATGCTTCCAAGTTTGTCCGACCCGGTTCGGTGCGCATTTTTTCGACAAATACCGGTGAAAACAGCGTCAGCTTGACCGAAGACGAGGAACGCCCGGGACTGATTCGCGCCACGGTCATTGAAAACAGCTCGGTGCTGCCGAATGTGGCCTTTAAGACGGCTGACGGGAAAATTGTTTTGATCGTCGCCAATACCACCTGGTCCACACGTTCTTTCAAGATTCAGCATAATGGACATTGGGCATCGATCAGACTTGATCCCGGTGCGATCGGAACGTTTGTGTGGTGAGAGAACATCATTCAAACAAATGTTTGAGCAAATGAGTGGATGGAGAAAAAGCTGATGTCGAAAATTAACATGATATTTTGTTTTTGTTTTGGGATGTACCTCACTCTTTACGGATTCGACGGTCCGCTTCGCGTTCATCCGCAGAACGGCCGCTATTTTAGCGATAACAGCGGCGTCGCCATCCTGCTCACCGGATCGCACACCTGGGCGACGGTGCAGGACATCAATTATCCCGGTCGAGTACCGTTCGATTATGACGCCTTTCTCGACATGTGCTCCACCAACGGCCACAACTTTATTCGTCTGTGGCACTGGGAACAGCCCATGGGCGCGGGCTGGAGCCGCGCACCGCTCTATTTCTCTCCCTTGCCGTGGGCGCGCTCTCAACACGGCACGGCTGCTGACGGCAAGCCGAAATTCGACCTCGACCGATTTGACG
>RPQV01000359.1 GCA_003818595.1 Calditrichota bacterium | reverse complement strand
TTGCCTTTCGGCAGTTCACCTTTCAATTCGCCCAATGCTTTTTGACCAATTTGGATCGTGGCGCCTGTGGTGGCATCAACATCATAATTGCCGCGGGCATGCAATGCACCCCATCCCATGACGCCTAATGCGGGAAGAGTTGCCAAATTTTTTAACGCTTCCCGGCGCGACGAAGGTGCCGGTTCGTGTACACTGGGCGCTGTCACTTTGACCGAACTGTGGAAAAGCGCGTCGATGCCGTAACCTTTTTGGGGAAAGATAAAAAGAAATATCAGCACCAAAGCCTCAATCATAATTTTATCAACGATGAATAGATGTGATTCTGTCGCTCCCATGATGGGATTGCCGAATGGCGGATAGGCAAAATAATAGAGCACCAACAGTAGGGCGCCTGCACCGGCAGCCCATCTTGTAAAAAGCCCAAGGAAAAGCGCGAGACCGATAAACAACAATCCGTACATATTGAGGAGGTCAACCGCTCTCAACAATGTTTCGGATCGCGTCAGCCAATGGTACAAGCCGGACAAAAATCCGTGTGTGTTTGCCAGGTATCCTGCAGATGACCAATTCCCCTGGAGAATTTTAGCCAATCCTTCATATAAAAAATGCCATCCAATCGCTGCTCGAAGTAGGGTGAGTATCAATCGCTTGAAATTCATTCGTCTAGTCCTTCCTGATGAAGATTATTTAGATTGGTAGTCAACGGTATCCTTGATATTCACCGTTAAAACGATAAAGCATCAATGATTTGCTTCAAAGATTCGGTTGTCTTGAATATATAAAATTTCCCCGCAAAAAGAATAAAAAAAAGCTGAACAGGTGATGTGTTCAGCTTTTTTATTTGCCGTTATTTTGGACTCTGCGATGAAAAGGTCAGGTTATTTGAGGATGACGCACTTTTTCACTGCGGTGTAGTTGTCCTGTTGCAGTTGATATTAGTAGATTCCCGAGGGCAGATCGTTCGCCGTGAGGGATACTTCATGGCGTCCGGCTTCCATCTGCGCATTAACCAAAGTAGAGACCAGAGTGCCGACGGTGTTATAAATCTTCAAAGAGGTCATGTCCGTCTTGGGTAGAGAAAAGGAAATGGTGGTCGTCGGATTGAACGGATTGGGATAATTTTGATCCAGCACAAAATCATTCGGCGTGCCTGGATTTGTTTTTTCGTCTACCGCTCCGGGAATGCCGCCGTAGCTCCAACGATAAAAACCGATCTCATCCGCCAGAACCTCAAAGGTCGCCGGCGTTGGCCCCCAGAGGCCGAACTTGATGCCGACCGTCACGTCGACAGTTTCACCGGGATTGCCGGGCGCGACAAAGTAGGGTGCACCTTCAATTTCGCTCAAGCAACAGACATCTTCCCAGATTCCTTGGAATTGCTCAAAATCCAGCATACTGCAGTCGGCATCCCACGCGGAAATGTCGAACATTTTGGCTCCACCGGGATTAAAATCGCTTCCAGCCGGATCTGGCTCCTCCGTGGTCACATAAAACTGGTACCATGGGCCCTGGCTCACCGGGTCGAAATCTGAATAAAACTCGCGAACGTTAATGACGCCGGTAGCGCGGTAGGTTTCGCCGGCGATGCAGGGGATTCGCTGGTAAAATAAAAGTTGCCCGCCGGCCGAATTATCGAGGAAAACCTGCAGACATGTACCAAGGCCGTACTTGAGCGCGTCGGGTTGGAAGCCGAACTCGTAACCGGGCTGGTTGTCCGCATTATAATAAACGATCTCCCACCCGTCTTCCTCTTCCATGCCGCCATTCACCAATTCGTTTGAGCCCAGGGCATAGAGTCCGAGTTCATCAACCAACAATTCGTAGGCGGTACCTGCATAGTCAGCCCAGTATTGTCCAAATTTAATACCAAAGGTGACTTCGACAACTTCACCCGGGGTGCCTTCCGGAATATAATACGGGGCTGAATCCACGCCGCCGCCCAGATTGATGACTTCCCAAAGACCGTCAAATTCTGCCGGGAAATCCGCCTGCCAGCCGTCCATGTTGAAGAGTTTAATAGCGCCGGGATTATAGTCAGTAGCGGTCGGATCGGGCATTTCGGGGTTGATGTACAACTGATACCAGGCGCCGCCGCCGGCAGGACCCGCCTGATAGTTTAAGCATTTAATGGCGGCTGTCGCGCGATAGGTTTCACCGGCGATTAATTTAATGCGTTGCCAGAGGAGCAATTGCCCTGCAGTTTCATCCTGATAAATGTAAAGATTGCCGCCGCGGCCGAATCTTTGTGCTTCTCCCTGGTGATTGAACTCATAGCCTGGTTGAGAATCCGGATTATAATAGGTGACGGTCCATGCGGATTCATCCTCCATATTAGCGCCTTTAACCAGATTCTGCGCCTGAATGTTGGCTGAGCTGAAAATAAAAAAAACGGTACAGATGATAAGCAAGTTTTTCAATAACAAACTCGTTCTCATGATTGTCTCCCTTTTAATGTTGTGTTATAATATTTGGTTTCGTGAATAAACAATCAGGTATGTCCGTGGGTCTCCTTTCATTTATATTTCAGATTGGCTGCGTGAATATGAAAACAAGCAAAATTAAAACGAGATATCACTAATTGTTTACGTACACGCTCTGTAATTAAAAAAAATGAACAGTATCTCGATAAACCGGTGTCGAGGCACATATGATAGAGAAAAACCGGAAAGTTTAGGCTGTTCATTGCGCCTGTTCAGTTATTCGTCTTTTTGCCAAATGAGCTTTTTCAAAGACTTGGTACTGTTGCGCATAGATGCTGATTATTATTAATCATTTTTCATCAATATTGCAACATTTTTTTTATCATGTTGAATTTAGTAACTCTTGCATTTATGATGAAAAAAGAATATTTTAATGTAAACAATTTTAATGAGGAGAACACAAACGTGAACATCAATGATGAAAAAGGATTAAATCGGCGCCGGTTCATGGGAGGATTGGCAGCTGCAACGGCTTTTACGATCGTACCGCGCAAAGTGTTGGGAGGACCGAGTTACCAGGCGCCCAGTGATACGCTGAATATTGCCGCCATCGGCATCGGCGGAATGGGTCAAAATAACATCAAGGAGATGGAGACAGAGAATATCGTGGCCCTGTGTGACGTGGATTGGACATTGTCTGCCCCCGTCTTTGAGAAATATCCAAACGCCAGACGCTATAAAGATTTCCGCGTCATGTTGGAAAATCAGAAGGATATCGATGCCGTCATCATTGCGACTCCGGATCATACTCATGCCATTGCCACCATGGCGGCCATGCAGTTGGGCAAACATGTCTATACCCAAAAGCCGCTGACCCATACGGTTTACGAAGCGCGTCTGTTGGCGGAAACCGCTGCCAAATTGAATGTCGTCACCCAAATGGGAAATCAAGGTCACTCAGCGGAAGAAATTCGACTCGAGTCAGAATGGCTGCAGGATGGCTGCATTGGCGCCGTGCATGAGGTGCATGTGTGGACTGATCGCCCGGTTTGGCCGCAGGGTATCTATGTTCGTATGGAAAAAATGGAACTGCCCTCTGGTCTCGATTGGGACATGTGGATCGGGCCATCCCGTTTTCATGTTTATAATAAGATCTATCATCCGTTCAACTGGCGCGGATGGTGGGATTTCGGCACCGGGGCTCTCGGTGATATGGGATGTCATATGATTGATCATCCCTTCACAGCATTAAAGTTAAAATATCCCACCTCTGTTTCCGCCAGCTTTGCCATGGATTTCAAAGACGATAATGTATGGGAAAAACTTCCCTTGAGTGAAACGTTCCCCAGAGCTTCGATCGTCACTTACAATTTCCCCGAGCGGGATGGACTGCCGCCCGTGAAACTGGTATGGTATGACGGCGGTCTGCAGCCATCGCGACCCGCCGAGTTGGAACCCGGGCGTCGTATGCCGATCAATGGCCAGCTTTATGTGGGCGAAAAAGGCAAACTTCTGAGCGGTGACGGCATGACTCGGCTGATCCCAGAGTCTTTCATGCGCACCTATACCGTGCCTGCGAAAACCATTCCGCGTATCGAAACCACCCATGAACAGAACTTCATCGAGGCGATCAAGCATAACAAACCTTCCAGTGCCCCCTTCAGCTACGCCGGTCCGTTGACCGAAACCGTATTGTTGGGCAATGTGGCGCTCAAGTTTCCGTACGAGTCTCTGGAATTTGACCCTGTCGCTCTGGAAATCAAAGGCAAGCCTGAAGCTACAGCAACGCTCAAAATGGAATATCGCAGCGGTTACACCTTGAATTAAATTGCTTTCCCCTTCCGAAGCGGAGTTCCTGCCATTCGGGAGGGGATAATTTATCAAAGGAAAAATGACTTCCAAAGAACGATTTACGATCACGATTAACGGCGGCAAACCTGATCGCCCGCCGATTTTTGCCACATTCACGCCGCAGGTCGCTGAAAAAGTCTCGGCCTTTACGGGATTTTCCTATGATCCGCCTATTGATTCGCTCCTCTCCACGCGTATCTCCCATACCAACCTTTTGCTCGCCTTGGGAAACGATGCGGTGGGAATTGCCGCCTGTACGCCGTCTGACTTTGTCCCTGCCGTTCAAGAACCGGGTATTACGGTCAACGAGTGGGGCATGCATTTTAAGAATATTGGTCTCTATAACGAATTCATTCACTTTCCGCTCGCTTTTGCTGAAACCGCAAGTGATATTGTCGATTATCCATTCCCTCAGCCGCATGCGCCAGGGCGATTTGATT
>RPQV01000358.1 GCA_003818595.1 Calditrichota bacterium | reverse complement strand
TGATGTTGCTCAAATAATTTGCGGCTCATTGCATGGATAGGGATAAGCCTTCTGAGTTTAACAAGATTGTTCTTGACTTTGTGAGCAAGGAATCCAAGAATCACAAAAATGCAACACCTAACCATCGGCTGTTGCGGATGGTCGCTGGGACATTTTGCTATTTGAAGTTCTGATTTCATATTACCGCGGCCACCGCAAAGCCGCACGTTATTTGCTTAATAAATACTTGACCAGATGCAGATTTATATGCATATTAATATGCATATAAATACACAGAGGTAATAATGAGAACAACGCTCAATATCGAAGACAACTTGATCAACAAAGCCTCAAGCTTGACAGGAATAAAAGAAAAGACATCACTCGTACGTTTAGGTCTTGAAGCATTAATTGCTCATGAAAGTGCGAAAAGGTTGGCAAAAAAATAGACAAGAGATTATATCTGCCCTTCAAGCTTTACCACAATCGACATTTATAACACATAACTTGAGCAGACGCTCCGCGACCCAACCTGGGAGGGGAGAATGGACCTTTTGGCGTCGCTCTGCTCAGTTCAGGATCGCCGGTTAGAGAGTATACCATTGTCGCACGCGAGACCGCATATCCTCTTGGAATCGTTTGTGGGTGAATTCATTGGTTTGGCTGTTGTATTCATAATCCTTCCCCCATTTTTTGCCGTTTTTAATAATTTCCCTGACCGCTTCGATGATATAATCCGCTTCGTCGTCGGTTGTGGTCGGATGCACTGAAAGACGAATCCAGCCCAATTTGGCAGAGAGGTCGCCCTGGTCGATGCGGTCCGTCATTTGTTGCGAGCGTTTTGGATCGACATGGAGGAGATAATGTCCATAGGTTCCGGCGCAGGAACATCCGCCGCGCGACTGGATGCCAAAGCGATCGTTCAGCAGCTTGACCATGAGATTAAAATGCAGCCCATGAATATAAAACGAAAAAATGCCGAGACGCCTTTCCACATTGTCCGCCAGAATGTGGATGTTGGGAATGGTGCGTAATCCGGCAAACAATCGCTCAACCAGCGCTTCTTCGCGATGCTGAATTGCGGAGAGGCCCATTTGTTCTTTCAACTTAATCGCCATAGCCGCTCTGATGGTCTGAAGAAAACCCGGGGTGCCGCCGTCTTCGCGCAGCTCGACATCAGCGACAAAATGATGCCCATGCCAGGGATTCGTCCATAGGACCGTACCCCCTCCTGGTTGATCGGGGACGCGATTTTTATAGAGCTGTTTATCAAAAATGAGCACTCCGGATGATCCGGGACCGCCGAGAAATTTGTGCGGCGAAAAGTAGATGGCATCCAGCTGAGCATCGTCATCGCCGGGGGGATGCATGTCGATCGGCACATAAGGTGCGGATGCGGCGTAATCGACAAAACAGAGCCCATGATATTGATGCATCAGTCGCGCCATCTCATGAATCGGCGTCGGGATGCCGGTAACATTGGAGGCAGCGGTAAAAGCGCCGATTTTGAGCATGCGATGTTGATGCTTTTTCAGTGTTTCTTCCAGGATGTGCAAGTCGATCAGTCCCTGTTCGTCGGGCGGGATCACCACGACTTCGGCAATCGTTTCCTCCCATGATGTCTGGTTTGAGTGATGTTCCATGTGGGTGACCAGCACCAGCGGCCGGCATTTGACATTGATGTCAATGCAGTCGCGATATTGTTCCGGCAGCTTGAGCCCGAGAATGCGTTGAAATTTATTCACCGCCGCAGTCATCCCAAATCCGGTATTGATTATGGCGTCATCAGAACGCGCGTGGCAATGTTCTTTGATGATTTGTTGCGCCGCCTGATAGGCAAGCGTCATCGATGTGCCGGTGATATTGGTTTCCGTATGGGTGTTGCCGACGAACGGGGCGATGTCATTTCGCATTTTGTCTTCAATCGGGGCGTAAAGGCGGCCGCTCGCCGTCCAGTCGGCGTATACAATTCTCTGTTCACCATACGGCGACGGAAAGCATTGGTCGATGCCGATGATGTTCCGTCTAAAATCTGTCCAATGATCTGCAGCGGTCAAGAATACTCCTCAATCGTTTTAAAGCCGGTTCGTCCTTTGTCAATCTTTCAAAGTTAAGTAATTATCTTGAAAATTCAAGTTGGAATTTTATGCTGTTGAAATGAACGGCAATAATTTATCCCCTGATTCAGCGTTCGGTTCAAAATGGTCAACTTTCTTCTTTGTAGCGGCCGAAAAATGTGTTAATTTATCCTATACGAGATGTGCTGTTTGTGCACCAAATCATGATTTGCTCATCTCGTGTGTGTTCTCAAAAACCGCGGCAAGCCGCTGGTTCAACTCTTGTCAAAGATCGAGCGATTTGATGAGTTTGGCGCCGGCTTGGTGTTTGCAGCACAGTCCCTTGCTGATTTGCGAAATGGCTGCAGAATCGTTCTGTCCGACTCAAAATGAGTCAAACGCATCAAGCGTTGTCAATATCCTCGATGAGGGATTGGATTTTCTATGCAGAATTCCATCCTGCCCAAGGAGGCAGGTTGAGGAGCAGATTATGAGATATGCAATCATTTCCGATATTCATGGCAATTTAGCCGCGCTTGAACAAGTATTGAAGCAGATTGATGAGACCGGCGTCGATCAACTCGTTTGTCTTGGAGATGTTGTCGGATATGGACCCTACCCGAACGAATGTTGTGAAATCATTCAAGACAAGGCTGATATTTGTCTGTTGGGCAATCATGACTCTGCCGCTATTGGCCTGACCGACGCGGCCTATTTCAACCGATACGCGCGCTCTGCGATTGGCTGGACCGCGCGGGTTTTGAACGAAAAGAACGCTGCTTTTCTCAGACAACTGCCGATGACCGCTGTTCATCAAGGTTTAATGTTTGTACATTCTTCGCCCTTGCAACCGGAAGAATGGAATTATGTTTTTACCATCGACGAGGCCTTTGATCAGTTTCAGTCATTTGAGCAGCAAATATGTTTTATCGGTCATTCTCACATTCCGATTGTCTGGAATTTGCAGGAGAGTGGATTTCCCAAATCCTCTGTTGCGCTCAAGGTGAAAATAGTAAAAGGATGCCGTTATATCATCAATGTTGGCAGTGTCGGACAACCGCGGGATGACAATCCGGACGCCTGTTATGGAATTTTCGATGATGCACAAAAGATTTTTTCACTACATCGAATTCGTTATAATGTTGCCCAAACACAGCAGGCCATGCGTGATCTCGACTTGCCGGTTTTCCTGATTGATCGGCTCCAGTTTGGTAAATAAATCATTTGTTTGGTGAGGTAATAAACATGGTACTGGAAGAACAATTTTCCGGCGGCCGAATGGTTTTCTCAGAAAACACCTATCAGAAAATTTCACGCATCCTGTTCGAACTGAACACGCGGCTCAAATCAACGGTCTGCATCTTTGCCGATATGAACGGCTATGCCATTGATTATAACGGCGACACCAAGAATATGAACATCAACTCTTTCACGGCGGTGGCAGCGGGTAATTTTTCGGCTTCGAATGAGATGTCGCGACATATCAGCGGAGAAGCGAATTTTCAGCACGTTTTTCTCGAGGGCACCGAGAAGAATGTCTATATGTGCAGCGTCAGTGAAGATTATCTGATGATCGTGGTTTTCGGCAGGAGCGTGTCCATCGGCTTTGTTCGTCTCCTGACCCACCATGCTGTGGCGAAATTATCCCAGTACCTGGATGGATTGCGGGCCAGTTCCAGACAAGTGCATCATTTCCTGGATGCAGAATTCCGTAACAAATTGGATATCGAACTCGATCGCGCGTTTCGTCTTTTTTAGGCGATAGAGATGCATATCGATTGGAAGAAACAGGAAATCGTTTTCAAGATCGTCTACTTTGGCCCGGGGTTGGGGGGGAAAACGACGAATTTAGAATACATCCACTCCAAAATCAATCCCGCACTGCGCAGTGAGCTGATCTCTTTCAAGACCAAGCAGGACAGAACACTTTATTTTGATTTTTTAGAGATTGGGTTGGCGCCGATCAACGGCAAAAAGCCGCGCTTTCATCTTTACACCATTCCGGGACAAGCCCAGTACGGGTTTGGACGTAAATTGGTGATCGGCGGGGTTGATGTGATCGTGTTTGTGGCAGACTCGCAGAAGGCGCGCATGAAGGAAAACGTGGACAGTCTTTATGATCTCGAAGAAAAATTGAGACTCCATCATCGCTCCCTTGCGAACACACCCTGGCTGATGCAGTATAATAAAAGAGATTTGCCGCATATCGCCGGCATCGATGCGCTGCAGGACAGACTCAATTCTATGCGGGTTCCTTTCATTGAGGCGGTGGCCACAGAGGGTATCGGAGTTTTCGATACATTAAAACAGGCCATTCGACTGGCTCTTCTGCAAACTGACCAGAAAAAATCCTAAAGAATGCGGAAGCAGAGTTTTGCCATGAAAAAATGTGGTAAATATGAAATGAGTGTATGGGAAATTGAATGCAACGCCTTTCGGCGGTCTTTATGACTATATCGAAATATCCGAAAAATCGCCGGGATGTCCTAATACTCAAGTCGGAACTCCGTTGGAGTGAAAAGTTCTTGTGATTGTTTTATCCTTTGCTGTTTAACAGAAACCTCATTATATTCATGTGCGGAGAACCGGTTGAAGGAAAGGAAATGACGTCGACTGAAGAAAAACCAAAGCTCATCGCCACGATTTCATGGATTTTATATGATTTTGCCGATACCGC